>NZ_JBHVHQ010000595.1:0-5473 GCF_042800135.1 Streptomyces sp. NPDC057654
GTACGGCGCGGCGGCGTCGGCGAGTTCGAGGACGTCGACGGGGATGCTCGGGGTGTCGAGGATGGTGGGGATGAGGTAGTCGGTGAAGGAGGGGTTGCGGACCTTCCCGTCGCGGTCGACGACGATCTCCTCCATCACCGCGAGGCCCAGGCCCTGCGTGGTGCCGCCCTGTATCTGGCCGACGACGGACAGCGGGTTGAGCGCCTTGCCGACGTCCTGGGCGCAGGCCAGCTCGACGACCTTGACCAGGCCGAGTTCGGTGTCCACCTCGACGACCGCGCGGTGCGCGGCGAAGGAGTACTGGACATGGCCGTTCCCCTGCCCGGTGTGCCGGTCGAAGGGTTCGGTGGGGCGGTGCCGCCATACGCGTTCGAGGTCGACGGCGTCGCCCGCGAGGACGTCCACGAGGTCGGCGAGGACCTCGCCGGCGTCGGTGACCACCTTGCCGCCCTCCAGCAGCAGTT
Source organism: Streptomyces sp. NPDC057654 (assembly GCF_042800135.1). NCBI lineage: Bacteria > Bacillati > Actinomycetota > Actinomycetes > Kitasatosporales > Streptomycetaceae > Streptomyces > Streptomyces sp. NPDC057654. The sequence goes on from NZ_JBHVHQ010000595.1 coordinate 465, forward strand.
CGGCGGTGGCCCACGCCGGGTGGTACGTGCCGAACCGCGCCCGCCCCCGCTCCAGGACCTCGGCCCGTACCGCCTCGCAGGCGTGCTTGACCGCGCCGCCGGTCACGTACGTCTGCCGGGAGGCGGAGGTGGAGCCCGCCGAGCCGACGCGGGTGTCGGCCGGGTGGATGGTGACCTGGGCGACGCCGAGTTCGGTACGGGCGATCTGGGCCTGCACGGTGACGCCGCCCTGGCCGACCTCGGCCATCGCGGTGTGCACGACGGCGACCGGCTCGCCGCCGACCGCCTCCAGCCGGACGCGCGCCGTGGAGTAGTCGTCGGCGCCCTCGGAGAAGCCGACGTTCTTTATGCCCACGGCGTAGCCGACGCCCCGCACGAGGCCCTCGCCGTGCGTGGTGTTGGACAGCCCGCCGGGCAGGGCCCGTACGTCGGCGCCCTCCGTCGTCTCCCACTGGTGCTCCGGCGGCAGCGGCAGCGCCTTGACGCGGCGCAGGAGTTCGGCGACGGGGGCCGGCGAGTCGACGGGCTGCCCGGTGGGCATCAGCGTCCCCTGCGCCATGGCGTTCGCGCGCCGCAGCTCCACCGGGTCCATGCCCAGCTCCGCCGCGAGCCGGTCCATCTGGGCCTCGTACGCGAAGCACGCCTGGACCGCGCCGAAGCCGCGCATCGCGCCGCACGGCGGGTTGTTGGTGTAGAGCGCCATGGCCTCGATGTCGACGTGGTCGACGGCGTACGGGCCGACGGAGAGCGAGGAGGCGTTGCCGACGACGGCCGGGGAGGCGGAGGCGTACGCGCCGCCGTCCAGCACGATCCGGCACGTCATATGGGTGAGCTTGCCGTCCCTGGTCGCCCCGTGCTCGTACCGGAGCCGGGCGGGGTGGCGGTGCACATGGCCGAAGAACGACTCGGACCGGTTGTAGACGATCTTCACGGGCCGGCCGGTGCGCAGCGCCAGGAGGCACGCGTGGATCTGCATCGACAGGTCCTCGCGCCCGCCGAACGCGCCGCCGACGCCGGACAGCGTCATCCGCACCTTGGACTCGGGCAGGCCGAGCACGGGGGCGATCTGCCGCAGGTCGGAGTGGAGCCACTGGGTGGCGATGTAGAGGTCGACGCCGCCGTCCTCGGCGGGCACGGCCAGGCCGGACTCCGGGCCGAGGAACGCCTGGTCCTGCATGCCGACCTCGTACTCGCCCGTCACGACGACGTCCGCGCGGGCCCGCGCCGCCGCGACGTCGCCGCGGACGATCGGCTGGCGGTGCACGATGTTGGGGTGCGGCACATGGGCGGCGTGGCGGTCGGTGCGGCCGGGGTGCAGCACCGGCGCGTCGGCGGCGGTGGCGCTCTCCTCGTCGGTGACGACGGGCAGCGGCGCGTAGTCGACCTTGATCTTGGCGGCGGCGCGGCGGGCGGTCTCGGGGTGGTCGGCGGCGACGACGGCCACGGGCTCGCCGTGGTGGCGGACCCGGCCGTGGGCCAGCGCGGGGGTGTCCTTGATCTCCAGGCCGTAGTTCTTGGCGGCCGCAGGCAGGTCGTCGTGGGTGAGAACGGCGTACACGCCCGGCTGCGCCAGCGCCTCGGCGGTGTCGATCGAGCGGATCTCGGCGTGCGCGTGCGGGCTGCGGAGGGTGAAGCCCCACAGCATGTCCTCGTGCCACAGGTCCGAGGCGAACGCGAACTCGCCGGTGGTCTTCAGCGTGCCGTCCGGGCGGAGCGTGGACGCGCCGACGCCGCCGTGGGCGGGGGCGCCCTGCGTGAGGCCGGCGGGCGTGGTGGTGCGGGTCGCTCGGGTCGTGCCCATGGTCAGCGCCCCCCTTCCGGGGCCGGGGCGGCGGCGCGGGCGGCCGCGAGGCGGACCGCGTCGAGGATCTTCTCGTAGCCGGTGCAGCGGCAGAGGTTGCCGGAGAGCGCCTCGCGGATGTCCGCGTCGGACGGCTCGGGGTTGTGCTCCAGGAGTTCGTCGGCGGCGACGAGCAGGCCGGGGGTGCAGAAGCCGCACTGCACGGCCCCGGCGTCGATGAACGCCTGCTGTACGGGGGCGAGTGCGGGGACCTGGGAGCCCTGGTGGGGGCCCTGGGGGCCCGTACCGGCGGCGTCGGCCGTGCCCAGGTCCGTATCGACGGTGGCCGCGCGCTGTTCGGCGAGGCCGGCGAGGCCCTCGACGGTGACGACGGCGCGGCCCTCGGCCTGTCCGGCGGCCACCAGGCAGGCGCAGACCGGGACGTCGTCGAGGCGGACCGTGCAGGAGCCGCACTCCCCCTGTTCGCAGGCGTTCTTGGAGCCCGGCAGGCCCAGCCGCTCGCGCAGCACGTACAGCAGGCTCTCGCCCTCCCAGACGTCGTCGGCCTGCTGCGGCCGGCCGTTGACGGTGAGGTTCACGCGCACGAGGCGCCTCCCTCGGCGGAGCGGCCGGGGCCGCGGAACTCGTCCCAGGTCCAGGCGAGCGTGCGGCGCGCCATGACGCCGACCGCGTGCCGCCGGTACGCGGCGCTGCCGCGGACGTCGTCGATGGGGTTGCAGGCCCCGGAGCACAACGCGGCGAACTGGGCGGCGACCGACGGCGGCAGGGCCCGCCCCGACTCCCAGAACCCGCCCTCCGCGAGCGCCGCGTTCAGGAAGTCCTCCGCCGCGCGGGCCCTTACGGGCGTGGGCGCGGCCGATCCGATGCCGGTCCGCACCGTGCGGGAGCCGGGGTGGAGGGCGAGGCCGAAGGCGCAGACGGCGATGACCATGGCGTTGCGGGTGCCGACCTTGGAGAACTGCTGGGGCCCGTCCGCCCTGCGGATGCGGACGGCCCGGATCAGCTCGTCCGGGGCGAGGGCGTTGCGTTTGACGCCCGTATAGAACTCCTCGACGGGGATGAGGCGGGTGCCGCGCACCGACGCGGCCTCGACCTCGGCGCCCGCGGCGAGCAGCGCGGGGTGGCAGTCGCCGGCCGGGGAGGCGGCGCCGAGGTTGCCGCCGACGGTGCCGCGGTTGCGGATCTGGGGCGAGCCGACGGTGTGCGCGGCGAGCGCGAGGCCGGGCAGTTCGGCGCGGAGGCGCTCCATGATCCGGGTGTAGGGGACGGCGGCGCCGAGGCGTACGCGGCCGCCGTCCGTCTCCCATTCGGTGAGCTCGCCGACGCGGCCGAGGTCGAGCAGGTGCTCGGGCCGCCGCTGGTCGAAGTTGAGCTCGACCATCACGTCGGTGCCGCCGGCGATGGGCAGGGCCGCGGGGTGCTCGGCCTTGGCGGCGAGCGCGTCCTCCCAGCGGGTGGGGCGCAGGAAGTCCATGGGTGGGTGTCTCTTCTCGATCGGGTTCGAGTGCGCGTTCGCGGTCAGGTGCGCGTTCAGGTTCGAGTTCGTTCGAGGGAGCTGCTCGGTGCTGTGCCGAGGTGGTGCCGGGGGTGCGCCGGACGCGTGCCCGGTCGGCGGTACCTGGTTCTTCCTGTCCCGTTCGGGCGGCGTGCGCCCAGTACACGCAGGTGGCGGCCGTCGGGTGCAGTCACCGAAACCATGAAGCAGTTGGCTGGTCGCGGGCCCGGTCTTGTAGATTCGAACGAAAGGCGGGGTCCGGAAACCTCACCGCATTCCACTGGTGACAACAAGACAGATCGGCGGAGACGACGATGCGGCTGCGCACCCTGCTGGAGGCCGAGGCCCTGCGCCTGCGGCTGCTCGGTGGCGAAGACGAGCTGGAGCGCACCGTCCGCGGCGTGATGACCACCGATCTGCGCGACCCGAGCCGGTATCTGTCCGGCGGCGAACTGGTGCTGACCGGCCTCGCCTGGCGGCGCGAGCCGGAGGACTCCGAGCGGTTCGTCCGCCTTCTCGCGGCGGCCGGGATCGCCGGGCTCGCGGCGGGCGAGGCCGAGACGGGGCCGGTGCCGGACGATCTGGTGGCGGCCTGCGCCCGCCACCGGCTGCCGCTCTTCGCGGTCGTGGAGAGCGTGTCGTTCGCGTCGATCACCGAGCACGTGGTGCGGCAGGTCTCCGGCGAGCGGGCCGGGGACCTGGCGGCCGTCGTCGACCGGCACCGCCGGCTGATGACCGCGGGCCCGGCGGGCGGCGGCCCGGACGCGGTCCTCAACCTGCTCGGCTCGGACCTGGACCTGCGGGCCTGGGTGCTCTCCCCCACCGGGCGCCGGATCGCCGGGGCCTCGTCGTCCTCCGCGGCCGACAGCGGGCCGGGGCTGTCCGCCGAGGTGCGCGCCGCGCTCGCGGGCGAGCAGCTGGCCGCCTCCCGTACGGGCCGCCGCGGGCCGCACCGCTGCACGGCCGGGGGCGGTACGTACTCCCTCTTCCCGGTCCGCGGCGGCGGGCGCGACCTGCGCGAGACGGTGCTGTCGGACTGGGTGCTGGCCGTCGAGGCGGACGCCGGGGACTGGCCGGCGGAGCGGCTCGACCTGCTGCACGGCGTCACGCAGCTGATCGCGGTGGAACGGGACCGGCGGGACGCCGCGCGCACCGTGCGGCGGCGGCTGGCGCAGGAGGTCCTGGAGCTGGTGCAGTCGGGCGCGCAGCCCGCCGAGATCGCGGCCCGGCTGCGGGTGGCGGCGCCCGTGCTGCTGCCGGGGCCGGCAGCGGCCCCGCACTGGCAGGTCGTGGTGGCGCGCGTCGAGTGGGCGGGCGGTGACGTGCCGGGCGGCGCCGTGGCCCAGTCGCTGCTGGAGGAGGTGCTGGTCGACCCGGCCGCCACGGGCCCCGAGCCGTCCGACCGGATCGCGGTGGCGCACACCGGGGACGAGGCCGTGGCGCTCGTACCGCTGCCCGCGCTCCCCGACGACGACGCGGAGGACGCGCCGGCCCCGGGTCTGCACGCGGACGCGCTGCTGGCCGCGGTGCGCGAGCCGCTGTCGCGCGGGCTGGCCGACGACGGGCGGCTCACGCTGGGCGTCAGCGCGGCCGTGCACTCCGCGGAGGGGCTGCGCGGCGCGCTGGAGGAGGCCCGGCACGCCCGCCGCGTCGCCGCGGCGCGGCCGGGCGCGGTCAGCGCCGCGGGCCATCAGGAGCTCGCCTCCCATGTGC
>NZ_JBHVHQ010000596.1:0-5467 GCF_042800135.1 Streptomyces sp. NPDC057654
GGAGCCGAGGGCGTTGGCGGTGAGGAAGACCACCGCCGTGCTGGCGTAGCTCAGATCCCCGCCGAAGGCGCGCGTCGCGGCGTCCAGGCACATCACGTTGGCCGCCGTCAGCAGCAGCATCCCGCCGATGCCCGTGGCCAGCTTCTGCGGCCGCTGGAGGACGTCCAGCAGACGCGGGACCACGCCCGCGAACAGTGACCGCACCCGTGTCACGACGAACTTCCGCAGGAACGGCACAGCGGTGACGACGAGCACGAGGACCGCCGCCGTGAGCAGGCCGCCGATCACCGTCCGGGACGGCGACAGCGACGAGGCGCGCTCCGTTCCGGTCACGTACCCGAAGGACAGCAGCAGCAGGATGTGGCAGACCATGCCGAACAGCTGCGACGCCCCGACGCTCGCCACCGCCAGCCCCGGTCGCACCCCGGCGCGCTGGAGGAAGCGCGTATTGAGGGCGACGCCGCCGATCGCGGCGGGGGCGACCAGCTTCACGAACGAGCTCGCGACCTGGGCGACGACCGTACGGCGGAAGGAGACCTTCTCCGGTACGAACCCCAGCAGGCTCAGCGCGGCGGCGACCTGCGTCAGCGCGGAGAAGAACACGGCGACCGCCACCCACACCCAGTTGGCGTTGCTGACGATGTCGCCGATCGGGGTGTTGGTGAGCTGCGTGAGCAGGAAGTACGCGGCCAGCGTGCCCGCCATGAAGGTGAACAGCGTGCGCGGTTTGATGCGCTCCAGCCGGACGGGTTCTATGGCCGCCTGGGGCCGGATCAGCAGCACCTGCTGACGGATCTGGGAGAGCAGGTCCTCTTCGCGGGCGTCCTCGGCGGCCTCGTCGAGCGCCCGCTTCTCCGCCTGCCGCTCGGCCCTGGCCGCCTTGCGGTCGCTGCCGCCGCCGGCCTCGCCATCGGGCTTGCTGCTGCCGGCCTTGGCGCTGCTGTCGGCCTGGGCGGCTTTGACCATGCTCACGGTCTTGGCCGTCCCGACGGTGGCTCCGGCAGCCTGTCCATCGGTGGCTTCGTCGGACCCGGCAGCCGCAGTGGCCTTGTCGGCCCCGGCAGCCTCAGTTTCCTCAACTGTCCCGGCAACCTCCTCTGCCCCGGCGGTCTCCCCGGCCTTGGCTGCCTCAGCCGCCCTCGCCTCCGCCGTCTGCGCGGCCTTGGCCTCCTTGGCCGCCTTACGGGCCCGCGCCGCCTCCAGCACCGCCTCCCGCTCGCGCTGCGAGCGCTCCCGCGCCAACTGGCGCAGCGTGGCGCGGCTGATGCGCGTCAGGGCGAGGGGCTGGAGCAGCGGCAGGCTGTCCGCGATGGCGTCCGGACCGAGCACGTCGACCGCGGCGGCCACCGACCGCTCCGCCCCGACCCGCAGGCCCACGGTGGTCAGCAACTGCGCGATGTCCATGCGCAGCACCAGATCGCCCGCGGCGATCTCGCCGCCGCTCAGATCGGTGAGCACGACATTGCCGGAACGATCCACCAGGAGGGCGTCGCCGTCCAGCCGACGGTGCGCGATGCGCCGCGACTGGAGGAACTGGAGCTGCTGCCACGCGCCCGCCAGCAGCTCGTCGGTGATCTCCTCGTCCGGCAGCGAGTCGAGGGTGTGGCCCCCGATGTGCTCGTACACGAGCATGACCGCGTCCGGGCCGAGTTCGGAGGTCGCGATCAGCTTGGGCGCGTTGGCGCCGGCGGCGATGGCCGCGTACGCGAGCAGCGCCTCCTGTTCCAGGGCCTGGCGCAGCGACTGGAGGCTGCGGCGCTGGGTGAAGCCGCGCAGCGCGAGCCGCTGCCAGACGCGGTAGAAGAAGCCCTGCGCCTGCTGTTCGCGGTCGACGACGGTCACGTCGAGCGGTGGGCCGTCCTCCAGGGTGACGATGTAGCGGCGGCCGCGGTCCTGGTGGCTGTGGTGGTCGCCGTCCGGCACGTCCTCCGAGCGCAGCGCGGTCACGGGCTTGAAACCGACGCGGCGCAGCCCGGCGAGGAGGTTCTGGCCGGTGGGCCGTACGTTCGGGGAGCCGACGGCGTACAGCGTGCCGTACGCGACGGTCCAGCCGATCAGCACGGTGACGGCGATCGAGAAGGGCGTGGTGTACCCGCCGACCAGCACCGCGAAGGCGTCCAGCAGCAGTACGGCCCACATCGCGACGCGCCAGCGCGGCCTGCGCGACATGCCGACGGCCGTCATATAGGCGATCACGGGGGCGAGATAGCCGTGCACGGGGTCGGTGACGCCGCCGCTCGGCGCGGCGCGGGTCAGCGCGTCGCTGATCGTCTCGGGGGCGGCGCGGGCCACCCAGAGATCGGTGGCCAGCGAGACGCCGTGCGCGAGGACGGCGGCGAGCACGCCGTCGGCGATCCGCAGCCCGTCGCGTTTGATGAGCCGCTCCATGGCGAACGCCACGGGGACGATGAAGACGGCGATATTGGCCGTCAGCCCCGCGAAGTCGGCCAGCAGCTGCGGCGCCTTGCCGGTGGATTCGCCGATGTCCTTCTCAAGGCCGGCGGTGGTGCTGTGGGCGAACGCGGCGAGGGCGAGCACCAGCGCCAGGCCGAGAATGCCGAGGAAGAGCCGGACCAGGTCGGAGGGGCGGTGCACCCGGGCGGGCAGCAGCGGCTCGTCACCGGAGACCCGGTCGATATGGGCCTCTTCATCCTCGCAGCGGTGCTCGTCGGAGGCGTGCGACCCGTCGGAGCAGGGCAGCACTTCGCGGGCGCGCTCCCCCTCGGGAGGCTGCGCGCCCTGCTGCTCGTCCGTTTCTTCTTGATCTCGTATCACCAGTCACCGCCCGGAAGATGGTGGCATGGCCACGCCGTGCAGGGGGGCATCAGGGTGCATTTCGGGGGCGCGGAACCGAGATCGTACGCTCCGTCGTGCATCCGGACACCCGCAGTGATCGAATCCGGGGGCGAGCTGGGCCGCTGTCGGTGGGGTGCGGCAGGATAGGTCGGATGAGCGAGCACGGTCGGATGAGCGAGCACGTACGGGCGGCCGACGCATCCCCCGGGTACGACGCATCCCCCGGGTACGACGCATCCCCCGAGTACGACGAGTCCCCCGGGTACGGCGAACTCCCCGAGTACGCGGAGCGGGTGCTGGCGGTCGCCGAGGAGATCCCGCCCGGCCGCGTCATGACCTATGGGGACGTCGCCGAATGGCTCGGCGAGGGCGGCCCCCGCCAGGTGGGACGCGTGATGGCCCTCTACGGGGGCGCCGTGCCGTGGTGGCGCGTGGTCCGCGCGGACGGCGCCATGCTGCCCGGCAGCGAGCTGCGGGCGCTGGGCCACTACCGCGACGAGGCCACCCCGCTGCGCACCGCGCCGCGCTCGGCCGAGGGACACGTGCCGAGGATCGACATGAGGCGCGCGCGCTGGGACGGCGGCGTCGCCGACGGACGCGTCACCGACGGCGACGGCGACGGCGGTACGGGCAGTGGCCGGGGCGACGGTACGGGCGACGGGCGGGACGGCGACGGTCCGTACGGCGGCCGGCCTCCCCGGGCGGGCGGCAGCCGGCCTTCTGAGACGGGCGGCGGCCGAGGCGGCGGCGAAGGTACTCCTCACGTATGACAGCTTCCGCCACCCGGAGGGCGCGGACGCGCATCGGAGCCCGTACGGAGTACGGGCCCGATCCCGTTGCCGCCCGCTGAGCCGAACGGGTGAGGCGGCCGCACCGGACCGGCGGCTCCCGGGACGCCCTGCGTCCCACGCGCCCACTGGCGTAGCGTCGGGAACTGCCCTCACCCCCCGGCCACCACCCGGCACGTACGGCCGCAAGGCACCCAGCACACCCACCAGGACCGGCGATCCACGTGAGCTCCTCCTTCTCGTCCCGCTCGTCGCACCCGCAGGTGCGACCGCCATCGGGCGGCTACCGCCTGGTGCGCGCCCGGCCGGGACCCGTGGCCCCTCCTGAGCTGGACGCACGGCAGCGCGCGGTGGTTGACCACCCCGGCGGCCCGCTGCTCGTCCTCGCCGGGCCCGGCACCGGGAAGACGACCACCCTCGTCGAGGCCGTCGCCGAGCGCGTACGGCGAGGCGGCGACCCGGAGCGCGTCCTCGTCCTCACCTTCAGCCGCAAGGCGGCCGTCGAACTGCGCGACCGGATGGCGGCCCGGCTCGGCGCGGGCGCGACGGGCCCGCAGGCCACGACCTTCCATTCGTACTGCTACGCCCTGGTCCGCGCGCACCAGGACGCCGACCTCTTCGCCGACCCGCTGCGGCTGCTGTCCGGCCCCGAACAGGACGTCGCCGTGCGGGAGCTGCTCGCCGGGCAGGCCGAGCTGGAGCGCGCGGGGCGCGGGGGCGTGCGCTGGCCCGACGAGCTGCGCGCGTGCCTGACCACGCGCGGGTTCGCCGACGAGGTGCGCGCCGTCCTCGCGCGCAGCCGCGAACTGGGGCTGGGCCCCGGCGCGCTCGGCGACTTCGCGCGCCGCACGGGCCGCCCGGACTGGGGCGCGGCGGCGGCCTTCCTGGCGGAGTACCTGGACGTCCTGGACGCGCGCGGGGTGCTCGACTACGCGGAACTCGTCCACCGGGCGGTCCTGCTGGCCGAGCGGCCGGAGACGGCCGCGGAACTGGCCGCCCGCTACGACGCGGTCTATGTGGACGAGTACCAGGACACGGACGCGGCCCAGCTGCGGCTGCTGCGCGCCCTGGCGGGCGACGGCCGGACCCTCGTCGCCTTCGGCGACCCGGACCAGTCGATCTACGCCTTCCGCGGCGGCGACGTCAACGGCATCCTCGACTTCCCCGACGCCTTTCCGCGTACGGACGGCTCCCCGGCGCCCGTCGAGGTCCTCACCACCTCCCGCCGCTCCGGCGCGGACCTGCTGGCCGCCACCCGCCTCATCACCCGCCGTATGCCCCTCACCCGCCTCCCGGCCGCCGCGGTACGGGCTCACCGCGACCTCGCGGCCGTACGCCCCGGAGGCCGGGTCGACGCCCTCACCTTCCCGACCCCCGGCGCCGAACTCGACAACATCGCCGACATCCTGCGCAGGGCGCATCTGGAGGACGGCGTCCCCTGGACCGACATGGCCGTCCTCGTACGCGCCGGCGCCCGCTCCCTCCCCGGCGTGCGCCGCGCCCTCACCTCGGCGGGCGTCCCGGTCGAGGTCGACGGCGACGACATACCGCTGCGCCACGAACCGGCGGTCGGCCCGCTGCTCACGGCCCTGCGGGCGGCGGCGGAGGCGGCGCTGGGGGAGCGGGAAGGCGCAGAAGGCGCAGAAGGCGGAGAAGGAGCGGAAGGGGAGGAAGGGGAGGAAGGGGAGGAAGGGGCGTACGGGCCGGGGGACGCGCTCCCCTCGGGCGCGGTTCCGGAGGCCGAGGGCGGGGGGTCGGACGCCGCCTCCCCGGACGCCGCCTCCCCCGACGTCGAGACGGCCCTCACCCTCCTCGCCTCGCCCCTCGGCGGCATGGACGCCGCCGACCTGCGGCGGCTGGGGCGCGCGTTGCGCGAGGAGGAG
>NZ_JBHVHQ010000597.1:0-5461 GCF_042800135.1 Streptomyces sp. NPDC057654
GGCCCCCCCCCGCCGCCGCCCCCCGGGGGGGGCGCCGGGGGGGGGGGGGGGGGGGCCGCCCCCCCCCCCACGCCCGTACCGCCCGCCCCGCTACCAGGCATCCCCCGACCGCCAGTCGCACGCCAGGTCCCCGTCCAGTGCCAGCTCCGTGGTCACGGGCAGGACGAACACGCCGCCCTCCTCGTCCGGGAGCCGTTCGATGCCCGTCGGGCCGAGCACCGAGGTCGTGCCCGGCCAGAGCCGCCAGCCGCGCGCCGAGTAGAAGCCGACCGCCTCGTCCGACGCGGACAGCGCCCCCAGTTCGTAGCCGCCGCGCAGCAGCCGTTCCGCCTCGTCCATCACCGCGGAGCCGTGGCCCCGGCCCCGCCGGTCCGCCCGTACGCCCACGCCCTCCACGTAGCCCGCGCGCACGGCGCGGCCCGCGTGCAGGAACTGCCGGCGGACCACCGCCCCGTGCCCGATCAGCTCCCCGTCCTCCCACAGCAGCACATGCATCCCGCCGAGCGTGTGGTCCCAGTCCTCGTCCGCCAGGTCCCCGTCGAAGGCGTCGTCGAGAAGGGCCCGCACGGCCTTCAGCGTCGCCGGGTCCAGATCCGCCGTATGCGCGGTACGTACTTCAGCCATACCGGGCATCCTGGCAGCGCCGGACGGCGGAGGCAGCCGAATTTCCCGCGCCGGAGCCCCGGCGGCAGGACCCTGGCAGGACCTCAGGCAGAGCCTCCGGTACGACCCCGGCGGGCCCCCTGGCGCAGTCGTGGCCGTACCCCCGCCGCGCCCCGCGGCACCCGGCGTCAGAGCTGCGTCAATACGCGGTCGCACACCGTCCCCCAGGCCATTTGTCCGAATCCTTGGCCGTAAGGTCGACAGTGCGTGGAGATAAACAGGGCGCGGAGTCGGCCCGGGACAGAAGATGGGGCCATGGGACGCGGCAAGCTTCGGATCTATCTGGGGGCGGCACCGGGGGTCGGGAAGACGTACTCGATGCTGTCGGAGGCACACCGCCGCATGGAGCGCGGCACCGACGTCGTCGTCGGGTTCGTGGAGTGCCATGACCGGCCGCGCACCGAGGTCATGCTGCACGGCCTGGAGGAAGTGCCCCGCCGCGAGCTCGAATACCGGGGAACCGTCTTCCCCGAGATGGACGTCGACGCGGTCATCGCCCGCCGGCCCGCCGTCGCCCTCGTCGACGAGCTCGCGCACACCAACGTCCCCGGCTCCCGGAACACCAAGCGCTGGCAGGACGTGGAGGAACTGCTCCAGGCGGGCATCGACGTCGTCTCCGCCGTCAACATCCAGCACCTCGAATCGCTCGGCGACGTCGTCGAGTCCATTACGGGCGTACGCCAGCGCGAGGCCGTGCCGGACGAGGTGGTGCGCCGCGCCGACCAGATCGAGCTCGTCGACATGTCGCCCCAGGCGCTGCGCCGCCGCATGGCGCACGGGAACATATACAAGTCCGCCAAGGTCGACGCCGCCCTCTCCAACTACTTCCGGCCCGGCAACCTCACCGCGCTGCGCGAGCTGGCCCTGCTGTGGACCGCCGACCGCGTCGACGAGTACCTGCGCCAGTACCGCACCGACCACAGCGTCTCCACCATCTGGCAGGCCCGCGAGCGCATCGTCATCGGGCTCACCGGCGGGCCCGAGGGGCGCACCCTCATCCGCCGCGCCTCCCGGATGGCCGCCAAGGGCTCCGGCAGCGAGATCCTCGCCGTCTACATCGCCCGCAGCGACGGACTGACCTCCGCCTCGCCCAAGGAGCTGGCCGTCCAGCGCACCCTGGTCGAGGACCTCGGCGGCACGTTCCACCACGTCATCGGCGACGACATACCCAGCTCACTCCTGGAATTCGCGCGCGGCGTCAACGCCACCCAGATCGTCCTCGGCTCCAGCCGCCGCAAGAACTGGCAGTACATCTTCGGACCCGGCGTCGGCCAGACCGTCGCCCGCGACTCCGGCCCCGACCTCGACGTGCACATCGTCACCCACGAAGAGGTCGCCAAGGGCCGCGGCCTGCCGGTGGCGCGCGGCGCCCGGCTCGGCCGCCCCCGCATCATCGCGGGCTGGTGCGCCGGCGTCATCGCCCCGATCCTGCTCTCGCTCTTCCTCACCCAGCTGGATGACGACGGGCCGGGCCTCGCCAACGACGTGCTGCTCTTCCTCTTCCTGACCGTCGTCGCAGCCCTCCTCGGCGGGCTGCTGCCCTCCCTGGCCTCCGCGGCAGTCGGCTCGCTGCTGCTCAACTTCTACTTCACGCCGCCCACGCACAACCTCACCGTCCAGGACCCGCAGAACATCGTCGCCATCGTGATCTTCTTCGCGGTGGCCGTGTCGGTGGCTTCCGTCGTGGACCTCGCGGCCCGCCGTACGCACCAGGCCGCCCGGCTGCGCGCCGAGTCCGAGATCCTCTCCTTCCTCGCGGGCAGCGTGCTGCGCGGCGAGACCAGCCTGGACGCCCTGCTGGAGCGGGTCCGCGAGACCTTCGCGATGGAGTCCGTGGCGCTGCTGGAACGGGCCGGCGACGTCGAGCCCTGGACCTGCGCGGGCAGCGTCGGCGCCCGGACGCTGACCCGCCCCGAGGAGGCCGACGTCGACATGCCCGTCGGCGACCACATGGCGCTCGCCCTCTCCGGCCGGGTGCTGCCCGCCGAGGACCGCCGCGTGCTCGCCGCCTTCGCCGCCCAGGCCGCCGTCGTACTCGACCGGCAGCGCCTCGTCGGCGAGGCCGAGCGGGCCCAGGCGCTCGCCGAGGGCAACCGCATCCGCACCGCCCTGCTCGCCGCCGTCAGCCACGACCTGCGCACCCCGCTGGCCGGCATCAAGGCCGCCGTGACCTCGCTCCGCTCCGACGACGTGGCCTGGTCCGAGGAGGACGAGGCGGAGCTGCTCGCGGGCATCGAGGACGGCGCCGACCGCCTCGACCACCTGGTCGGCAACCTGCTGGACATGTCCCGGCTCCAGACCGGCACCGTCACCCCGCTGATCCGCGAGATCGACCTCGACGAGGTGGTCCCGATGGCGCTCGGCGGCGTACCGGAGGGCAGCGTCACCCTCGACATCCCCGAGACGCTGCCGATGGTCGCCGTCGACCCCGGCCTGCTGGAGCGCGGCGTCGCCAACCTCGTCGAGAACGCCGTCAAGTACAGCCCCGACGACGCGCCCGTCCTGGTGGCCGCCAGCGCGCTCGGCGAACGCGTCGAGGTGCGCGTCGCCGACCGCGGCCCCGGCGTCCCCGACAGCGCCAAGGACCGCATCTTCGAGCCGTTCCAGCGCTATGGTGACGCACCCCGAGGCGCGGGCGTCGGCCTCGGCCTCGCGGTCGCCCGCGGCTTCGCCGAGGCCATGGGCGGCACCCTCACCGCCGAGGACACCCCCGGCGGCGGCATGACCATGGTGCTCACCCTGCGGGCCGCGCCCGGCCGCCCGCCCGTACGCCCGGACCTCCCGGCCCAGGCCATCTCATGAACCCCTTCACCGACAGGACAACCCCAGAAAGGCGGGCCACCGAATGAACCGGGTGCTCGTGGTGGATGACGAGCCGCAGATCGTCCGCGCCCTCGTGATCAATCTGAAGGCACGGAAGTACGACGTGGACGCGGCCCCCGACGGCGCGACCGCCCTCCAGCTCGCCGCCGCCCGCCACCCCGACGTGATCATCCTCGATCTCGGCCTGCCCGACATGGACGGCGTCGAGGTCATCCGGGGTCTGCGCGGCTGGACCCGCGTCCCCATCCTGGTCCTCTCCGCCCGCCAGACCTCGGACGAGAAGGTCGAGGCGCTGGACGCGGGCGCCGACGACTACGTCACCAAGCCCTTCGGCATGGACGAACTGCTCGCCCGGCTGCGCGCCGCCGTACGCCGCGCGGAGCCCGCCGGCACCCCCGACGACGCCGTCGTCGTGGAGACCGACGGCTTCACCGTCGACCTCGCCGCCAAGAAGGTCAACCGCGGCGGCCGGGACGTCCGGCTGACGCCCACCGAGTGGCACCTGCTGGAGGTGCTGGTCCGCAACACCGGCCGTCTGGTCAGCCAGAAGCAGCTCCTCCAGGAGGTCTGGGGCCCCTCCTACGGCACCGAGACCAACTATCTGCGGGTCTACATGGCGCAGCTGCGCCGCAAGCTGGAGGCCGATCCGTCGCACCCCAAGCACTTCGTCACCGAGCCCGGAATGGGATACCGCTTCGAGCAGTGATGCGGGGCGATCGGCGCGGTCACCCCCGGTACGCTGGCTGCATGAGTGCCGTACCCCGAACCGAGAAGCCGACCGGCCGCTTCCGCCGGATGCTCGACCGGCTGTCCACCTCCCAGGAGGAGCTGCACTCCGCCGAGCTCCAGCAGGACACCCAGTCCGCCGGCTGCACCCGGATCTGCGACTGCGACGACCGCCAGATAGTGAAGGTCACGGGCACTCTCCGGACGGTCACGCTGCGCCCCCGGGCGGGCGTGCCCGCGCTGGAGGCCGAGCTGTTCGACGGGTCGGCCGCGCTCGACGTGGTGTGGCTCGGCCGCCGTTCCATCGTCGGGATCGAGCCCGGCCGCAAGCTGATCGCCTCCGGCCGCATCTCCATGAGCCACGGACGCCGGGTGCTCTTCAATCCCAAATACGAACTCCGACCGCTCGGACAGGAGTAGCCGGTGCCGTCTACCGACAAGCCGACCACCACCGATCAGGACCCCGCCGCGCACGATCCGGCGGCGTCCGGCAAGGCGGCGGCCGACACGGCGCTGCTGGAGGCGTTCGGCGGCGTGTGGGGCATGGTGGACACCACCGTGCCCGGCCTGGTCTTCGTGCTGATCTACACGATCAACCGGGACATCCACTCCGCCGCCATCGCGTCCCTGGCGCTCTCCGCGGTGCTGGCCGTGGCCCGCCTGGTGCGCCGCCAGACCCTCAAGCACGCGCTCAGCGGCGTCTTCGGGGTCGCCTTCGGCGCGATCTTCGCGATGATGTCCGGCGACGCCAAGAACTTCTACCTGCCGGGCATGCTCTACACCCTGGGCCTGGCCGTCGCGTACATCGTCTCGGCGCTGGCCCGGTTCCCGCTGATCGGGGTGCTGCTCGGCCCGATGCTCAAGGAGAACCTCTCCTGGCGCACCCGCAACCCGGGCCGCTTCCGCGCGTACACCAAGTCCACCTGGGCGTGGGGCCTCATCCTGCTCGCCAAGTCGGCGGTGCTCTTCCCGCTGTACTGGTGGGGCGACGCCACGCAGCTGGGCTGGGTCAAGGTGGCGCTGGGCATCCCGCCGTTCCTGCTCTGCGTCTATCTGACGTGGATCTTCCTGGCGAAGGCGCCGCCGCCGATCGACGTGATCGCGGAGATGGAGGCTGAGGAGCGCGTGGCGAAGAGCGGGGGAGCCGGGAACGACACCGTGACGCCGACCGGTGCCGCCGAGCCCCAGCCGCGCGGCCAGGCGCGCCACCGCCGCTGACCCGCCCGTACGCCCCGTATACGGCCTGTGC
>NZ_JBHVHQ010000598.1:0-5460 GCF_042800135.1 Streptomyces sp. NPDC057654
CGCAGGCCCCGGCCTGCGGGTCCGCTGCTGTCTGCGCGAGCCCCGTCGGCACCGCGCATCCCGTACCCGCCGCCGCACCAGAAGTGAGCCGCCGCCCATGGGCACCCCCGAGCTGATCTCCCCGCGCTCCCCGCGCGTCGCCGCCGCCCGGCGGCTGGCCCGCCGCAACTTCCGGGGCAAGGAACGCCGGTTCATCGCCGAGGGCCCGCAGGCCGTACGCGAGGCGGTGGCGCACCGGGGCGACGGCGAGCCCACCCTGACCGAGCTGTTCGCCACCCCCGACGCCGCCGAGCGCTACGCCGCGATCGTCGAGGCCGCGCACGCCGCCGGCGCCCGCGTGCACACCGCCGACGCCGAGACCCTCGCCGACATCTCCCAGACGGTCACCCCGCAGGGCATCGTCGGCGTCTGCCGCTTCCTGGACTCGCCCTTCGAGGAGATCCTCGCGGCCCGCCCCCAGCTGGTGGCCGTGCTCGCGAACGTCCGCGACCCCGGCAACGCCGGGACGGTGCTGCGCTGCGCGGACGCCGCGGGCGCCGACGCCGTGGTGCTCACCGACGCCTCCGTGGACCTGTACAACCCCAAGTCCGTACGGGCCTCCGTCGGCTCCCTCTTCCACCTCCCGGTCGCCGTCGGCGTCCCCGTCGAACGGGCCGTACGCGGCCTCGCGGACGCCGGGGTGCGGGTGCTCGCCGCCGACGGGGCGGGCGAGCGGGACCTCGACGGGGAACTGGACGGCGGCGCGATGGGCGGGCCCACCGCCTGGATCTTCGGCAACGAGGCGTGGGGGCTGCCGGAGGAGACCCGCGCACTCGCGGACGAGGTGGTGCGCGTACCGATCCACGGCCGCGCCGAGAGCCTCAACCTCGCTACGGCGGCCGCCGTCTGCCTCTACGCTTCCGCTCGTGCGCAGCGTGCTTCCGGAGGGTGCCGCTCCGTCACATCCACCTAGTAGGGTTGGCCTCCCTGGGGGCCCGAAGGGGGGTGCGGCGATGAATGTCAGGACCTCCGGCAGCAGCACGGCCGGCGCCTGCCAGCCCGTCGCCCACAGCGCCTGCGCGGGCCCCGGCGACGGTCTGACCGACGGCCTCACCGATCTCGGGCTCGACCCCGACGACCTGCCGGACGGGCTGGTCGTCGCGGACGAGACCGGCAAGGTCACCTGCTTCAACGCCGCTGCCGCCCGGATCACCGAGCTGCCGCCCGCCGAGGCCATCGGCAGGCCGCTGGAGAGCGCCCTGCCGCTCGAAGACCTCGAAGGCCGCCGCTGGTGGACCCTGACCGACCCGTACGGCGGCCTCGCCATCCGCGCCGGGCAGCCCGAGCGGAATCTGCTGCTGCCCGGCGGCCGCGAGGTCCTGGTCTCCGCCCGGTACGTACGCGACCGGCCCGCCGGCCCCGTGCGCCGCCTCGTCGTCCAGCTGCGCGGCACGGAGGCGCGCCGCCGCACCGAGCGCAGCCACGCCGAGCTGATCGCCACCGTCGCCCACGAGCTGCGCTCCCCGCTGACCTCCGTCAAGGGCTTCACGGCGACGCTGCTCGCCAAGTGGGAGCGGTTCACGGACGACCAGAAGCGGCTGATGCTGGAGACCGTCGACGCCGACGCCAACCGCGTCACCCGGCTCATCGCCGAGCTCCTGGACATCTCCCGGATCGACTCGGGCCGGCTGGAGGTGCGCAAGCAGCCCGTCGACATCGCCGCCGCCGTCCGCCGGCACGTACAGGCGCACACCACCGCGGGCCAGCGCACCGACCGGTTCCTGATCCGGGTCCGGGAGCCGCTGCCCGCGCTCTGGGCGGACCCCGACAAGATCGACCAGGTGCTCGGCAACCTGCTGGAAAACGCGGTGCGCCACGGCGAGGGAACGGTCACCATAGAGGTGTCACCAGTGGTGGCGCGGGCCCACGCGGGTGGTCCCGCCGTGGAGAGGACAGCGGTCACCGTGAGCGATGAGGGCCCCGGCATCCCCGACGAGTCGGTGGGCCGCGTCTTCACCCGCTTCTGGCGCGGCAGCAAGCGCGGCGGCACCGGCCTCGGGCTGTACATCGTCAAGGGCATCGTCGAGGCGCACGGCGGCTCGATCACGGTCGGCCGGGCCCGCGGCGGCGGCGCGGAGTTCCGATTTACGCTGCCCGTCGGCGCCCCGGCCTTCCTGGCCTGAGCGGCCCACGGGCCCACCCTCCAGCCGCGCCCTTTAGACTCGACCTTTGGCACCTTTGGCATCAATGCCGTCGGGCTAAGCGGCGCACCCGCTCGGCATCCACAGCACTTGTCAAGAGCCGAGGCGAAGCGAAGCGCACGCAGCCAATCGGAAGCACGGGAAGAGATGTCCGCACCCAATAAGTCGTATGACCCGGTCGAGGTCGAGGCCCTGAAACCGGAAGAGATCGAGCGGATGCGCGACGAGGCGGTAGCCGCGATCGCCGCGGCCGCCGACCTCGACGCCCTGCGCGAGGTGAAGTCCACCCACAGCGGCGACCGCTCGCCGCTGGCCCTCGCCAACCGCGAGATCGGCGCGCTGCCCCCGCACGCCAAGGCGGACGCGGGCAAGCGGGTCGGCCAGGCCCGCGGTGCCGTGAACAAGGCGTTCGCGGCCCGCCAGGAGGAGCTGGAGGCGGAGCGCGACGCGCGCGTGCTGGTCGAGGAGGCGGTGGACGTCACACTGCCGCACGACCGCGCCCTGGCCGGCGCCCGGCACCCGATCACGACGCTCTCCGAGCGCATCGAGGACGTCTTCGTCGCGATGGGCTACGAGGTCGCCGAGGGGCCCGAGGCCGAGGCCGAGTGGTTCAACTTCGACGCGCTGAACTTTCCGCCGGACCACCCCGCGCGCGAGATGCAGGACACGTTCTTCGTGCGGAAGGCCGACGGCGCCGAAGGCCCCGCGAGCGAGGAGTCCGGCGTCGTGCTGCGCACGCACACCTCGCCGGTGCAGATCCGCTCGATGATCGACCGCGAGCCGCCCATCTACGTCATCTGCCCGGGGCGTACGTTCCGCACGGACGAGCTGGACGCCACCCACACCCCGGTCTTCCACCAGGTCGAGCTGCTCGCCATCGACGAGGGCCTGACCATGGCCGACCTCAAGGGCACCCTGGACCACATGGTGCGGGCGCTCTTCGGCGAGGGGATGTCCACCCGGCTGCGCCCGAACTACTTCCCGTTCACCGAGCCGTCCGCCGAGATGGACATGGAGTGCTATGTCTGCCGCGGCGCCTCGGTCGGCGACCCCGACCGCCCCTGCCGCACGTGCGGCAGCGAGGGCTGGATCGAGCTGGGCGGCTGCGGCATGGTCAACCCGCGGGTGCTGACCGCCTGCGGCGTGGACCCGCGGAAGTACAGCGGCTTCGCCTTCGGATTCGGTATTGAGCGGATGCTGATGTTCCGCCACAGCGTGGAGGACATGCGAGACATGATCGAGGGTGACGTGCGCTTCACCAGGCCGTTCGGGATGGAGATCTGATGCGTATCCCGCTTTCCTGGCTGCGCGAGTACGTCGACCTGCCGGCCTCCGAGACCGGCCGCGACGTGCAGGCCAAGCTCGTCGCCACGGGCCTTGAGGTCGAGACCGTCGAGCAGCTCGGCGCCGGTCTCGAAGGTCCGCTGGTCGTCGGCAAGGTGCTGACCATCGAGGAGCTGGAGGGCTTCAAGAAGCCCATCCGCTTCTGCACCGTCGACGTCGGCACGGCCAACGGCACCGGCGAGCCGCAGGAGATCGTCTGCGGCGCCCGCAACTTCGCCGTCGGCGACAAGGTCGTCGTGGTGCTGCCCGGCGCTGTGCTGCCCGGCGACTTCAAGATCGCCGCGCGCAAGACGTACGGCAAGGTCTCGCACGGCATGATCTGCTCCGGCGACGAGCTCGGCATGGGCGATGACGGGACCGGCGGCATTATCGTGCTGCCGCCCGAGTACGAGGTCGGCACCGACGCCATCGCGCTGCTCGAACTGGTCGACGAGGTCCTGGACATCGCCGTCACCGCCAACCGCGGCGACTGCCTGTCGCTGCGCGGCGTCGCCCGCGAGGCCGCCATCGCCTACGGGCTGCCGCTGCGCGACCCCGCCCTGCTCGACGTGCCGCCGCCCAACTCCTACGGCTACCTCGTGGGCGTCTCGGACCCGGCCGGCTGCGACCGCTTCACCGCGCGCACCGTCACCGGGCTCGACCCCGACGCCCGCTCCCCGATCTGGCTCCAGCGCCGCCTCCAGAAGGCCGGCATGCGCCCGATCTCGCTCGCCGTCGACGTCACCAACTACGTGATGCTCGAACTCGGCCAGCCGCTGCACGCCTACGACCGGTCCCGGCTCGACGGGCCGATCGGCGTGCGCCGCGCGCAGCAGGGGGAGAAGCTCACCACCCTCGACGGCGCCAAGCGCGTCCTGGACGCCGACGACCTCGTCATCACCGACAACAGCGGCCCCATCGGGCTCGCCGGCGTCATGGGCGGGGCCGACACCGAGATCGCGGACGTCACCCGCGACCCGGAGACCGGCGAGAGCAGGGGCACCGCCGACATCGTGGTGGAGGCCGCGCACTTCGACGCGCTCTCCATCGCCCGTACGGCACGCCGCCACAAGCTGTCCTCCGAGGCGGCCCGGCGCTTCGAGCGCGGCGTCGACCCGAACGCCACGTCCGCCGCCGCGCAGCGCACCGTCGACCTGATGGTGCTGCTCGCGGGCGGCACCGCCGAGGCCGGCGTCACCGAGGTCGTCGCGCCCAGCGCGCCGCGCACCATCAGCATCGCCGCGAACCACCCGGACCGGGTGGCGGGCGTCGAGTACGGCCGGGAGACCGTCGTGCGCCGCCTCCAGGAGGTCGGCTGTGACGTGTACGGGCAGGACGAGCTCGTCGTCACCGTGCCCAGCTGGCGGCCCGACCTCGCCGACCCGAACGACCTCGCCGAAGAGGTCATCCGGCTGGAGGGCTACGAGAACCTGCCGTCCACGCTGCCGCAGCCGCCCGCCGGCCGCGGGCTGACCGAGCGGCAGCGGCTGCACCGCCGGGTCGGCCGCGCGCTGGCCGGCGCCGGGTTCGTCGAGGCGCTCAACTACCCCTTCCTGGGCGAGGACGTCTTCGACCAGCTGGGCCTGGCGGCCGACGACCCGCGCCGCACCGTGGTGCGCCTGGTCAACCCGCTCTCCGACGGCGAGCCGGCGCTGCGCACCACGCTGCTGCCGGGGCTGCTCACCGCGCTGCGCCGCAACGACGGCCGCGGCGAGCACGACCTCGCGCTCTTCGAGACCGGACTGGTCTTCCGGCCCACCGGCCAGGAGGCGCCCGCGGTCCGGCTGCCCGTCGACCGCCGCCCCACCGACGAGGAGATCGCCGCCCTGAACGCCGCGCTGCCCGCGCAGCCGCGCCGGGCCGCCGTCGTCCTCGCCGGGGCGCGCGAGCAGGCCGGCTGGTGGGGCAAGGGCCGCCCGGCGACGTGGGCGGACGCCGTCGAGGCGGATCGTGACGC
>NZ_JBHVHQ010000599.1:0-5443 GCF_042800135.1 Streptomyces sp. NPDC057654
GTCGGTGGCCTTGAGTATCGCGCCGTAGATCGCGGAGCCGACGAGCATGGCGACGACGCCGACGACCACAGCGAGCCCCGGATTGCCCCTGCGGGCGGCCGGGGGCGGGGGCGGGACGCCGCCCGGGGCGCCGTACATGCCCTGGTGGGGCGGGTAGGGCTGCTGCTCGTAGCCGCCGGGCGCCGGGGGCGGGTACGCGCCGGGCTGCTGCTGCGGGGCGCCGTACCCGGCGGGCTGCTGGGGCGGCTGCCCGTACGGATTCTGCTGCTGCGGCTGCTCCTGTGGCTGCTGCCAAGGCTGGCTCACGGTATTCCCCCGAGGTGAAGGTGCGGAACCGCGCTCCTGATCCGGAAGTGGCTGGAGCGCAGTATGAAAGTCGGGCCATAAGCTAACAGTTAGGACTGACGGTGCAACACGGAGTTTCTCGCTCCGTGACACGGTTGGGACGTGCGGGACGTCTTGCTCACGGGGTTACGCGGCTATTCGGCTACGCGCTTGGCGACCAGGTATCCCTCGGCCGCCGCCACCGCGTAGAAGGCGATGTCGTTCCGGCCGAGCATCTCGTCGCGCCAGTAGTCCACTACGGCGTCGAAGTCGTGCAGCAGGGTGGCGAGGACGCCCGGCGGGTGGCCCAGGGCGTCGCTCGTCGCCTCGCCCATGGTCGTGGCGGCGGCGAGGAGCTGGGCGAGGAGGACGCCGAGCAGGGCCAGCAGGGTGCCGAGCGGTGCGAGCGCCGGTGCGCGGCCGCCGGCCTTGCCGAGCGCCGCGCCGACGAGCAGGCCGATCGCGAGCGCCCAGTAGCCGAGTTCATGGCTGCCGGGGCCGGCCAGCCCCTGGGCCCAGCCGCAGACGACGGCGACGAGGAGCGCGGTGGCGGCGCCCGCGGCGAGGCCCCGCGCGGGCCGGCCCTCGGTCGCGGGGCGGTCCGGCGAAGGCGGAGCGGTCTCGGATCGCGGTGCGGGCACGCTCATGACTTCGCACGCTAGCAGCGGCCAATGTCAGCGGGCGTCCGATGTGTGCTCCGGATAAAGATTCGGGCATAGGGAATAATGGCAACTTATGGCGCAAAGCAAGTCGTTCAACGGACGGGACATGGGCATCGACCTCGGCACCGCGAACACGCTGGTGTACGTGCGGGGGAAGGGAGTGGTGCTCAACGAGCCATCGGTGGTCGCGGTGAACGCGGCCGACGGCGGGGTGCTCTCGGTGGGTTTCGAGGCGAGAGAGACCATCGGGCGGACGCCCTCGAACATCGTGGCCGTCCGCCCGCTGCGCGACGGCGTCATAGCCGACTTCGAGATAGCCGAGCGGATGCTCCGGCACTTCATCAAGCGGGTCACGGGCAACCGCAGGCTGGCGCGCCCGCGGGTCGTGGTCTGCGTGCCGTCGGGCATCACGGGCGTCGAGCGGCGCGCGGTCATCGAGGCGGCGAGCCGCGCCGGGGCCCGCCAGGTGCACCTGGTCGAGGAGCCGATGGCCGCCGCGATCGGCGCGGGGCTGCCGGTGAGCGAGCCGACCGGCTGCATGGTCGTCGACATCGGCGGCGGCACCACCGAGGTCGCGGTGATCTCGCTGGGCGGCATCGTGACGGCCCGTTCGGTGCGGACCGCGGGCGACGCGATGGACGCGGCGATCATCTCGTACGTGAAGAAGGAGTACTCCCTCGCGATCGGTGAGCGGACCGCCGAGACGCTCAAGATGAGCATCGGCTCCGCCACGGCCACCGGCTACTGGACGGCGGCGGGGCTGAGCGCGCTCGCCGAGCAGCTGGAGAAGAACGACGGCCTCTCCGACGACAACGGCGACCCCGAGGACACCCAGGGCCTGCTGCCGCCGGACCGCTGCACCATCCGCGGCCGCGACCAGGTCAGCGGCCTGCCCAAGACCCTGGAGCTGACGGCGGACGAGGTGCGGCACGCGCTGGTCGAGCCCGTGGACACCATCGTCGCGGCCGTCCGGCAGACGCTGGACGAGACCCCGCCGGAGCTGGCCGGCGACATCATGGACCGCGGCATCGTGCTGACGGGCGGCGGGGCGCTGCTGCGCGGCCTGGACGTGCGGCTGAGCAAGGAGCTGGACATCCCCGTGCTGGTGGCCGACGAGCCGCTGGACTGCGTGGCGGTGGGCACCGGCCGGTGCGTCGAGGACTTCGCGTCGCTCAAGACGGTGCTGGACGCGCAGCCGCAGCGGCTGCTGGCGGCCGGCCGCTGAGCGGAGGCCGCTGAGCCGATCGCGACCGGATCGACGGCCGCGGGGTCTCAGAGGCGGTGCGCCGCGCCCGCGGGGCTCGCCCCGCGGGTGTCCAGCAGGAGCTGCGCCTTTACGGCCAGCCCCTGGAGGTCGTACGTGCGGTGCTGCTGGAGCAGCACCGTGAGGTCGGCGTCGGCCGCCGCCTCGTACAGGAAGTCCGCGCGCGGCACGGGCCGGCCCAGCACGCGCCACTGCGGCACGTGCGGGTCGTGGTAGCTCACCTGCGCGCCCAGCTCCATGAGCCGGGAGGCGATCTCCCGGGCCGGCGAGCCCTCCTGGTCGGCGACGTCGGCCTTGTAGCTGACGCCGAGCAGCAGCACGCGCGCGCCGCGCGCGGACTTGCCGTGCTCGTTGAGGAGCGTGGCGCAGCGCTGGATGATGTAGCGCGGCATCCGCCCGTTGACCTCCTGGGCCAGCTCGACCATGCGCAGCGGGTAGCCGAGGCTGCGGCCGCGGTAGGAGAGGTAGTTGGGGTCGACGGGGACGCCGTGGCCGCCGACGCCGGGGCCGGGGCGGAACGCCTGGAAGCCGAAGGGCTTGGTCTCGGCGCACCGCACGACGTCCCACAGGTCGACCCCGATGTCGTTGCAGAAGACGGCCATCTCGTTGGCGAGCGCGATGTTGACGTGCCGGTAGTTGGACTCCAGGACCTTGACGGTCTCGGCCTCGCGGGGGCCGCGGGCCCGTACGACCTTGTCGCAGAGCCGCCCGTAGAACGCGGCGGCGGCCTCGGTGCAGGCGGGGGTGAGGCCGCCGATGACCTTGGGCATGTTGCCGTAGCCGTACGCGCGGTTGCCGGGGTCGAGGCGGCTGGGGGAGTAGGCGAGGTGGAAGTCGCGCCCGGCGCGCAGTCCGGAGCCCTGCTCCAGGATGGGGCGCAGGAATTCCTCCGTGGTCCCCGGGTAGGCGGTGGACTCCAGGAGAACAGTGGTGTGCGGCCGCAGCCGGGCCGCCAGGGTGTGCGCGGCGTCGCCGACGGCGCGCAGGTCCAGCGAGCGGTCCTCGCCCAGCGGAGTGGGCGCGCAGATCACGGCCGTGTGGACGCGGCCCAGCTCGGCGTCCTCGGCGGTGGTGCGCAGGCCCCCGGAGAGCATCCGGCGGATCTCGGCGGCGGTGAGGGAGCCGTCCACGGGCGGCCGGCCGGCTTTCAGGTCCGCGATGACGCGCGGGTCGGGGTCGTAGCCGACGGTGTTCACTCCGGCGGCGGTAGCGGCCTGGGCGAGGGGGAGGCCGAGATGGCCGAGGCCGATGACGGCGAGATCTGCGGGCATGGCGTCGTGCCGTCCTTCCCGAGGCGATTCCGGATGGCGTGAATTCAGACTAAGCGGAAATATGACTCATATTCAGTATTGGACGGTGGCATTGACCCGGTGTTGCCAAGCCGGGTGAAGCCTGGTCGCGCGCCCCCGACGCGGACAGAATCGTCGGACGGGGGAGCGCGGGCCCGATCACACGGGAGGCAGTGGTGAGGACAGCGACACTCGGCCCGGCCGAGCGCGGCGAGGCGCTCGCCCGGATGGCGGAGCGCGAACTGGACGTGCTGGTCGTCGGCGGCGGCGTCGTCGGCGCGGGCACCGCCCTGGACGCGGCCACCCGCGGACTGGCGACCGGCCTCGTGGAGGCCCGCGACTGGGCGGCGGGCACCTCCAGCCGCTCCAGCAAGCTCATCCACGGCGGACTCCGCTATCTGGAGATGCTCGACTTCGCGCTCGTACGGGAGGCGCTCAAGGAGCGCGGGCTGCTGCTGGAGCGGATCGCCCCCCACCTGGTGCGCCCGGTGCCCTTTCTCTACCCCCTCCAGCACAAGGGCTGGGAGCGGTTCTACGCGGGCTCGGGCGTCGCCCTCTACGACGCCATGTCGATCTCCTCCGGCCACGGCCGCGGCCTGCCCACCCACCGCCACCTCACCCGCAAGCACGCCCTGAGCGTCGCGCCCTGCCTCAAGAAGGACGCCCTGGTGGGCGCCCTCCAGTACTACGACGCCCAGATGGACGACGCCCGCTATGTCGCCACCATCGTGCGCACCGCCGCCGCCTACGGCGCGGACGTGGCCAACCGCGCGCGCGTGGTCGGCTTCCTGCGCGAGGGCGAGCGGGTCGTGGGCGCCCGGGTGCACGACCTGGAACAGGGCGGCGAATTCGAGATCCGTGCCCGCCAGGTGGTCAACGCCACCGGCGTGTGGACGGACGACACCCAGGGCCTGATCGCGGAGCGCGGCCAGTTCCACGTACGGGCCTCCAAGGGCATCCATCTGGTGGTGCCCAAGGACCGCATCCACTCCACCACCGGGCTCATCCTGCGCACCGAGAAGAGCGTGCTGTTCGTCATCCCCTGGGGGCGGCACTGGATCG
The DNA here is from genome assembly GCF_042800135.1 of Streptomyces sp. NPDC057654. Classification (NCBI taxonomy): domain Bacteria; kingdom Bacillati; phylum Actinomycetota; class Actinomycetes; order Kitasatosporales; family Streptomycetaceae; genus Streptomyces; species Streptomyces sp. NPDC057654. The sequence goes on from NZ_JBHVHQ010000599.1 coordinate 4,602, forward strand.
TCGGCACCACCGACACGGACTGGGACCTGGACAAGGCGCACCCCGCCGCGTCCAGCGCCGACATCGACTACCTCCTGGAGCACGTCAACTCCGTCCTCTCCACCCCGCTCACCAGGGACGACGTGCAGGGCGTCTACGCGGGGCTGCGTCCGCTGCTGGCCGGCGAGTCGGACGCCACCAGCAAGCTGTCCCGCGAGCACACCGTCGCGCACCCGGTGCCCGGCCTGGTGGTCGTGGCGGGCGGCAAGTACACGACGTACCGGGTGATGGCCAAGGACGCCGTGGACGAGGCGGTGCACGGCCTCGACCAGAAGGTCGCCGACTGCGTCACCGAGGACGTACCGCTGATGGGCGCGGAGGGCTACAAGGCGCTGTGGAACACCCGCGCCCGCATCGCGCAGCGCACCGGGCTGCACGTGGCGCGCGTGGAGCACCTGCTCAACCGGTACGGCTCGATGATCGACGAGGTGCTGGCGCTCATCACCGCCGACCCCACGCTCGGTGAACCGTTGGCCGCGGCTGACGACTATCTGCGTGCCGAGGTCGTCTACGCCGCCTCGCACGAGGGCGCCCGCCACCTCGACGACGTCCTCACCCGCCGCACCCGCGTCTCCATCGAGACCTTCGACCGGGGCACGCTCAGCGCCCGCGAGGCCGCCGAACTGATGGCGCCGGTGCTCGGCTGGGACAACGGCCAGATCGAGCGGGAGGTCGAGCACTACGAGAAGCGGGTGGAGGCGGAACGCGAGTCGCAGCGGCAGCCTGACGACCTGACAGCGGACGCCGCACGGCTCGGCGCCCCGGACATCCAGCCCCGGTGAACTTCTCGCCCGGAACGGACT
>NZ_JBHVHQ010000600.1:0-5437 GCF_042800135.1 Streptomyces sp. NPDC057654
CGCTGATGACGTCACGGAGCTCCTCATCGACTACAACGAGAAGTTCAAGAACGCCGATCCGACCATGTTCCGTGACACGCTCATCGAGCAGGTCCTCTCGGTCATCATCAGCAAGACGAAGCCCAACGTTCTGTTGGTGGGTTCCGCCGGCGTCGGCAAGACCAAGATCGTCGAGGATATCGCGCGGCGCATCGCGCTCGGCGACATCCTCATTCCCGACCAGCTCAAGGATCACACGATCTACGAACTGCCCATCGCCAACATCATCGCCGGGACCGGCTTTGTCGGCGCGCTGGAGGAGAAGGTCAAGGCGATCGTCGAGTTCGCCTCGGATCCCCAGAACAAAGCCATCCTGTTCATGGATGAGATCCACCAGATCACCGGCGGTTCCAGCAGCCACGGCGATTCGACCGGCCGCAAGATCTCGCAGATCCTCAAGCCGGCCCTGGCCCGGGGTGACATGTCCGTCATCGGTGCGACCACCAGCACGGAGTCCCGGGCCTTCGACGAAGACCCTGCCTTTGCCCGCCGCTTCACCCGGCTCATCGTCGACGAGCTGAGCATGGAGCAGACGCTGGCCGTGTTGACCACGGTCCGCCCCGGTCTGATAGCGCACTACCGTCATCAGATCGGAGTCTCCGACGATGTCCTGACCTCGGTAGTGCAGATCGCCGAAACGAACTCGAGAGCAGGCCAGCACCGCCCGGACAACGCCATCACCCTGCTCGACCGGGCGATGGCCGATCGGGTCCTGGAGCAGAAAAGGCTCATCGTTCAGGCCGAGAACGCCGGCGACACAGCACTTGCACAGTCCCTGCGGTCCATCCCCCAGGTGCCGCTGACGAGCACCCGTGTGCTCGATGTCGCCAAACGCCTAATGACCGGAAACGTCCAGCGCAAGGACCTCGACGTCGCCGCGCTGAGTGCCACGCTCATCAGCCGCCTGCAGGGCCAGGACGACGTACTCGGCAAGCTCACGGACCGTCTGGCCCGCGAAGAGCTCAACCTGTTCCCGACAAGGACGCCCACGACCTGGCTGTTCGCCGGGGCCTCAGGTGTGGGTAAGACCGAAGCGGTCAAACTCATCGCCAAGGAGACGACCAACACCGAGCCGATCATTCTGAACATGACCGAATACCACAACCCGTGGTCGACGTCGAAGATCATCGGCGCGCCCCCCGGCTACATCGGATCGGACTCCAACCGGGAGCTCCCGTTCGACACGCTGGAATCCAACCCCCACCGGGTGATCCTGCTCGACGAGTTCGAGAAGGCCGACGAGGCCGTGCAGCGTCTGTTCCTCTCTGCGTTCGACGAGGGCTATATCCGCAATTCCCACGGCAAGATGCTGGACTTCTCCAAGGCTCTGGTCATCTGCACGACCAACGCTGCCCGTGATTCGTTCGACGGCAAGATGATCGGCTTCGGCAACAACCCGAAGACCATCTCCAACCAAAGCCTCAACAAGACCCTGGAGCAGTTCTTCGACGCCGAACTGCTGGGCCGGTTCTCGCTGGTCGTGGGGTTCAACCCCATCGACCGGCAGACCTACCGGCAGATCATGGCCGCCGACTACGCGCGGCAGCGTGAACGGATCGTCGAAGCCAAGCCCAGGCTGGCCAAGGCACTGCCTGTTTCGATGCCCGACGACGAACTGCGCGCCATCGAGGAAGCCACCTACGTGGACTCCCAGGGTGCGCGGCCGGCGCGCAAGGCTGTCCGCATCTGGATCGAGGACCACCTGCTCGTCGCCCAGAGCGGCAGCACAGCCGCAGCATTTCCGTCGGACGACTGAGCAGCGGCCTGCTCCCCCTTTGTGAACCTGATGAGGACCGTAGCTCCATAACCCGCATGATTTAAGGAGGCTGAACACATGTGAAGGAAAAGAGATCGAGACGCGCCTTGCTCGCCGACTCCGTCCAGGATGCGGAGGAGCGCTACCTCCGGGACGGGGAGGAGACGAGCAGCAAGTCCCTCGACAGCCAAGCATCGACTCTGTCAAGCGGCTGGAGGGACTGCCCCCCGCCTGACAGCCGCATCTTCTGCTAACTCTGGCCCCTGTCACCTCTGTAGCGACGAGAGCCGCCCCCAGGAGCAGTCCGGCATCCCTTTATGGTCCGCCCGGTCACCGGTCCGCCCGGCCGGTACGGCCCGCGACCCCTGAAGGAGGCCCCGCCTGTGCCCGAGCGCACCCTGTCGCTGCCCGGCAGTACCGACCAGTTCGTGCTCACCGAGCGCCCCGCCCCCACCCTTACCGACCGCTACCGGCCTCTGCCCGACGGCATGGACCGTGCCCACCTCGCCGTCGTCCCCGCCCACCAAGTAGGTGCTGGCGATGTCGTCGCCGCGTTTTTCACCGACGGCCCCGGCATCCGCTACACCGAGCATGTTCCCGAGGCATTCACCGCGCACCCGAGCGACTCCGGCAACTGCCCCGCAGAGTGCGGGGCGTGTGAGGACATCCTCCCCCACGGCGCCATCACAGACCGGTACGTGCGCCTGGCCCCCGCCGACGACGCCGCAGACTGCGTCGTCGTCTTCCGCAACATCCCCGTCGCCATCATCCGAGCCGACATCGCCGCCTCTTTCCCGCCCCTTGGCACCGCCCCGCTCCTGCCCGACCTGTTCGCCCTCGACGACGGTGAACACGGCCCGTATGAGGCGCTGCCCGTTCCCCGCACCTGGGGCCCGTGGCAGGCCATCAGCATCACCCGGGCCACAGCCGAGCAACTCGCAGCCGACCTGCCACACACGCCCGTCGGCCGCTACCTCGCCTGCGACTGGCTGCACGACACGCTGCTCATCGCCTCCGATCCCCGTCTGCGAGCCGACCCCGGCCGCCCGGGCCGCCTTATCCGGCCCGGCACCGACGACCGCTACCGAATCGGCGGCCTGTCGGCCTGGCAGGAATGGTCGCCGTCCCGCTGCCCCGACTACAGGGCCGGAGCCGGTCGACGCTGAGGGGGAGAGGGGCTGGCGCTGCACAGCGGCCGACTGCGCCCGGCGCATCTACGGCACCGGAGATCTGGACCACGACGTTGACCTCCCGCCCTACACCGGGACCGACGACGACGGCGCCACGATCGTCTATCACGGCACCAGCGAGATCCACATCGAGACAACCACCGAACTGGTGCTCAGGACGGCCCTGACGGGAACGGATCAGACACCGAGTGAGAACTTCCCGGTGCAGGAGAAGCGTGGCGACCGCGCACCAGCGCCGGCCCGCCCCTCGTACCTGCTTCTGCGCGGGCCGCTGAGGTCCGGCCGACCAGTAGAGGCTGCGGGGTTTGACCCGCCCGTGTCAGTGTCGGTGGGGCCGGAAGGACGTTCCTGTACCGCCCCCCTTGCAGCCGAGCCCCGGCCACCACCGCAGTTGCCCTCCGCCCGGTTTCCGTCTCCGTCCGGCGCCCCCGCCCGTGCTGTACGGGGCCCGATGCTCACCGCCCCTGGCCCCACCGCGCAACCGGCCCGGAGCGGACGTACCAGGCCGGTTGCTGTGCTGTGCCCAACCTTGCACAGAGCCCTGCCGCACCTTCACACGACCAAAGGACCCAGACTATGACTACTCGCCGGCCCGCCCCCTCGGCCGGAAGGTTCCTGCTCAACGCCCTCAGCCGCGCGGGCATCCGCGCCTGCATAGACAAGGACTCCTTGGGTAACCACATCGCTGTCCCTGTCGGTGACCAAGGCTGGATCACGATCTCCGGCGTCGGTGCCCGGGAGAGCGAGATCGGCTACCACCCGAACAAGCACCAGGGCTGGGGAGCCACCTACTTGTCCGACACCGTAGAAGACGACAGCACCTTCTACGAGTCCGCCAACTCCGACATCACCAGTGACACCGCCCTCTTAGTACTTGCAGGCCCGCATGCCCCGACCGATTCGGCCGGGTACTGCGGCGGACATCGCCCTCCTGGGGGGCTGACCGCGAGAGATCACGGCCCACCGGGACGGCGACGAGGGTTCCTGGCCGGCCATCGCTCGGAATCAGACCACCGATGCCCTCCCCGGTACGGGCAGGCCCTGCGCGCGGCTCTACCTCTCCACCCCCTCGCCGACGACATGACGGTGGACCGCGTGCCCAGAAGGGGCTGGGACTAGTGAGATGTGAGATCACCAGCGTCGCACGGCGTCTGGTCACCCGACCCCTGGATCAGAGTGCCGACTGTGCCGAGGCCGTCGACGATGTCCGCCGCACCCACACCAACAACCTCAGCGAACTGAATGACTCACGATGACAAGCACACCGCAGCGCGACAATCTCACGGCCGGCGGGCCCAGTACAGGTGCCCGCCCCCTCCCGTCCGGCGCGGCTTCTTCGCTGGAACTGCCGGCCTGGATCGCCGACCTGCACGGCAGGTTCGGGGACGGCTATACCCCGGACGACATCCGGACCGCTTTCGGCCGCATCTATGGCAAGGGAGGCCCCTACCTGGTCTGCGTGTGGGACTACGCCGACGCCTACAGGTTCGGCGGAAACTCCGTGTTCTACGCCGAGGACGAGGACGGCGACCTCTTCGAGGTCGAGTCCGACGTCCACCGGTGGCTCAGTGGCCAGCAGGAGACGCCCGGCCCAGTAAGCACCTGGGTATGTGCGCCCGTCGCCGAGCCGACCGACTACCCGGTCAGCGACAACTCCCACAACTATGCCCGGACCGACCGGACCGACGGCTAACCGGTGCCAGTCCGATGGGGAGCGGGGCCGGAATCCCGCACACCGAAGACCTCACCCCCAAGGGCCCTCTACCTCGTGAGTGTGGGAATCAACAAGCTCACGTTGCTGCAACTGAGACACTCCAACGCCGTGAAGAAACCGGCAAAGCAAGTGCCTCCGTCACGGCCGAGCCGACCAGGGGCAACAGCGGCTCGACCGACTACCCGGGTACCGCCCCCTGACCACTTGGCGCGACGGCGCCCCCGAGCAACTCACCCAGATGCGCTTGCTGGCCGGGCAACTGGCCTCCGCGAACACCACCGTCACCGCGGCCGAGTAACGACAGGCTGCTCCCCGCCGCCTCGCCCTGCCCACGGCCCCTCTCATCGCCCTGTGTACCCGGCCTGCTTGCCGGTTCTGCTGCGCCATGGTCCACAGCTCCGCCTCTTCCCCCCCGTAAGGGAGAACAGCCATGTCCACCACGCTCCCCGAGCCCCTCCTCCAGGAGCAGCGGAAGCGAGCCCGGGAACTCGCCGCCGCGGCCCGAGCGACCCTCACCGCTCATGTCCGGAGCACCGATGAACTGCGCGAACTGGGCCTCATGCTTGGCCTGGTAGAGGCCGATCCCGCCGGGTCCCTCGTCGTGGCCTGCCCCTGGGATCTCGATGACGGCAATGTTGCCGCCCATGGCCCCGACCGACGCTCGGGATCTTTTGAGAAATGAGCCGAGCCGCCGCTGATAAACGACCGCGCGCCTGGGCAGCGCGCGGTGTCCGGGGT
>NZ_JBHVHQ010000601.1:0-5422 GCF_042800135.1 Streptomyces sp. NPDC057654
GAGCCAGACAGTTGTCTGGCTCCGTCGGGTGCTTGCGATCAGGGTGCCGTGTCCGTGGCATCAGGCAGTACACACTGATCGAACTTCATGCAACCGCGTTCCGGGCGGTTCACGACTGCCTGTCGCAGGGCCTGATCTTGCGCGATACGTCGACCGCGCTCGGGCAAGCCACCCCGCGGCGATACCCGGCGGACGAACAGCTCCAGCTGCGCTACAGTAGCGTGGGAAGCGGCGCGAGCACGCGTTGCGAGTCCTGTGGAGGGCTGCCGGGAAGCAGGTCGGAACCAGGCGACTGGATCCTCCGTCCGATCCTGGGCGGCAGTGGCCCCCGGAGCTCCCCACAGGACTCGAAGGTCTGCCGTCGCGGACGACCTCGGCATGGTGCGCCGTGCCCGACAAGACGGACGTGGGCCTCCGTAGCCGAAGTGGGCGCGGCCGGGCTGAGACCCGTCGTGGTCACCTGGTGCCGAAGCGGCATCTCCATCGCACCGGGACGCGCGAGCAGCCCCGATCCCGAGAAGAGTTTTCCCGGCGTCGGCAGTGACGGCCGGGGAGGCGCCCGACGCTTTTGCGGGCGCTGGAACGACAGGCATGGAGGACGGCCAAGGAGCGTTGCTGCCCGCGCGCCCCGGCCACGTCGACGACGCGGCGGCCTGTCAACCTGCGAGAACTCCCCACCCTCCTTTGCAGGTTGAGCCCTGACGGACGGTGCCCGACGCGTAGGGTCGAACCGGCGCGCCAGCGTGCCGATGATCTTCCCAGAGAAAGCAGATCAGCCATGGGTATTTCCGTGTCCGTTCTCGACGGCGCTTCCTGCCTGCGCGTGCAGGGGGCCGGACCCGCCCGCGGGGAGCCGAAAGTGCCCGGCGACAAGAGCATTGGGCACCGGGCCTTGTTGACGGCGGCCCTCGCCGAGGGGGCCAGCACGCTGAGGGGGCTCCCCCTGGGCCAGGACGTGATGCACACCCGGCGGGCGGTCGAGCGGTTCGGGGTGCCTGTCACCGATGCGGGTGACGGCCGGGTGCGGGTGGAGGGGCCGCTCCGGCACGAACCGGACGACATCCTGGACCACGGCAACGCGGGCACCGGCATCCGGCTGATGGCTGGAGTCTGCGCCGGGATCGACGGCCTGTCCGTCCTGACCGGGGACGAATTCCTGCGACGCCGGCCGATGGACCGCATCGCCGTGCCGCTGCGGGAGATGGGTGCGCAGGTGTGGGGGCGTGAGGGCGGCCGTCTGGCGCCGCTGGCGATCCGTGGCGGCCGTCTGCAGGGCATCACCCATGTCCCCGAGCAGGCGTCGGCTCAGGTCAAAAGCGCGGTCCTGCTGGCGGGACTGTCCGCCCAGGGAACGACGACGGTGGTTGAGGCCCGCCCCACGCGTCGGCACACCGAGGAACTGCTGGCCGCGTTCGGGGCCCAGGTGCGCGTGGACGGGGTGCGGGTGAGCGTCGAGCCGGGGAAGCTGACCGGCACGGACGTCGTAGTGCCGGGCGATCCGTCGCAGGCCGCGTTCTGGGCCGTGGCGGCTCTGCTCGCCGACCGGGGCGAGGTCGTGGTGGAAAACCTCTACACCGGCTTCGGACGCTCGGACTTCGTGGGCGTACTGCAGCGCATGGGCGCCGATGCCGACTTCGACCTCGCCACGGGGAGGCTGTCGGTGCGCTCGTCCCCGCTGAAAGCCGTGGACCTCTCGGGCGAGGACGTTCCCGGCATCGTGGACGAGATTCCGGTGCTGGCGCTGGCCGCCGCCGTCGCCGAGGGCACCACGGTCATCTCCGGCGCGGCCGAACTGCGGGCGAAGGAGTCGGACCGGATCGCGTCGACGGCACGGATGCTGCACGCGTTCGGCGTGCCGGTGTCCGAGACCCCGGACGGCTTGGTCATCGAGGGCGGGGCCCGGCTGCATCCGGCGCGGATCGATTCGCACGGCGACCACCGGATCGCGATGACGGCTGCGGTCGCGGGGGCGTGCGCGGTGGAGGGGACGACCGTGATCGACGGGTGGGATTCCGTCGCCACGAGTTATCCCGGGTTCGCCGCGGAACTGGTGCGGTTGACCGATGCGGTCGTCGAACCCGGCGCGTAGACGGGCTGGTGGGCGCGGAACTGTACGACATCGTTCATCGTCCCGGCGCACGAGGCCTTTCGGAGGCCCTCCCCGGAGGCCCGCAGGTTCCAGGAATTCTGAGCGTCGGACTGTGGGAACCCGTGCGCGAGCCCGTGAACCGTAGGACCTCGCGCACGGGTTGGGAGCCGCGAATCAGACGTCGCCCGGGGCATCCTGGTGGACGGGGCAGCGCCCGAAGCCTGAGGTCTGTCGGGCCGGGTGTACGTATCAGCGGCCGGACAGGCGGCGGGGCGCTCTGCGTTTCCTAGGCGCCCTGCCAAGGGGCGGTGGCGCCGGGAGGAAGGATGTGCCGCTGCCGCCTGGAAGTTCACTGCCTCAACCCGACGGTCCCGCAGCGGTGTTACGTGCCCTGATGCGGTGCCGTGTTCTCATCGGCGTGTGGCGTCGAGCGATTCGTTGCTGTTCCACATGACGCGTGTGGCGCCCACCGGTTCGAACCGGATGTCGGGATCGCTGCTGTGGAGCAGACAGAAGAAGCGGCGCTGAAGCACCGCCGCGTGGCGGGCCTGGTCGGCGACGATGTCCAGAACGGCCTGGGCCGTTTGCGGGCAGGCGGCGGCGAAGCGGTCGTAGTCGGTGATGGACAGGACGAGCCCGGCGCCTTCCGGCGACTCGTCGTACGGGCCGTAGCAGGCCACCTCGCCGAGACAGTCGTCGAGCGCGGCGAGCTTGCGGCCGTAGTAGTCGGGGAACCGCAGGGCGGCGGCGATATCCCTGTGCAGGTCCTGCTCGGAGTTCCACGCGCCCGCGGCGAGGCGAATGACACGGAAGCCGCGGTCTTCGAGCCGCAGGGCGGTGTCCGAGAGGAGGCGCCGGCGCCAGAAGAGGGTGACGAAGGTGTTCGCCATGAATTCGAGCGCCAGAAGCCTGGCGGCTCGGCCGACCGGTGCCGGGCGCGTGGCGCTTTCGCGCCGGAAGGCGTCCAGCAGCTGGAAGAACTCGTTGACCGGGGTGGAGCCCGGGGGCGTGCTGTGTTCGATCGCGGCGGCCCAGCCGAGGGAGGTGGGCGTTCCGCAGCGCTGGTGCAGCCATCGGGTGAAGGCCTCTTCGGGCCAGCCGTCGGAGGATTCGTCGATGGCATGTACGCCGAGTGCGACGCGGTAACCGGTGAGGATCGCTTCGAGACGGCGGAGTGAGTTGCCTGGCAGCCACATGCCGGGCCTCAGCCGGATCTGTTCCAGGAAGTCGTATACGTCCGTGCAGTCCTGCCAGTGTTTGACGGGGATCTGCGGGGTGTCCTCGGTCGGCATGGGGTGAGCCTACGGGCGGGCAGAGCGTCTTCAGCCATTGGCCCATGCCCTGCCGGGCGTCGAGGTGCCCCGCCAGCGCGGGACGCTGTACCGGGTGACCAGGGTCCATGCAGTGCGTGTGGCGTCCTCGACCCACGCATGGCCAGCTGCGGGCAGGCCCCGGACCCTCGGCCATCCGGCGACGCGCCGGGCGGCGCGAACGAACTGGAGGCCTCGCATGGTGCGCCTTCTCCTCCTGCTTCGGCAGGCGCGCCGGACAGCGGCACCGACGACTCGCTCGGCGCCGTATCCGGGGCACACGGTGTACGCCGGCGATCCTTCCCGCGCCGCGGACGTCGGGCTCGTGGACCGTGACGACCGCGGAGGTGGCCGTGGAGGCATCGGGAGCGCTCTGGGCCGGGTGGGCGGGGGTGCCGTGGACTACCAGGTGTAGCCGTGGTGGTCGAGCTCGGTGGTGAACGCGTTCTCGACGGCGGCGCGGGCGGCCGGGGTGAGCAGCTGGTGGTAGTCGGTGCCCGGGGGGCGGAAGTGGGCCTTGGCATGTGGCAGGTGCAGCGGGGGCAGGCCGACGCGGGCGCACAGGGCGTTCAGGCCGGGCTGCAGGTGTTCGTGGCGGATGATCACGTCGACGATGACCGTGCCGTCCGGGCCGGTGTACAGGGGCCAGTTGAGGGCGTCGCGGAACTCGCCGGAGGCGATGAACTCTTCGATGCCGGGGCGCGGTTCGTGGCGGTGGCGGTGGTAATAGAGGGAGATGACCTTTTCGTAGGGGCTGCGTTCGAGGCAGGCGGTCAGGTAGCGGTTCCAGGTGGCGGGGCCGAGCTGGTCGCGGATGGCGGTGGCGGGCATGTGGTTGTAGAAGCGGATGCCGTCGCCGGGGCCGGGGGGCACGGGGGTGGTGCGGGGGGTGTGGCCGGGGTGGAGGTGGTGCTGCGGGGGGCGTCCGCCTTCGCGGGCGCGCAGGGCTTCGTCGCGGGGGGAGAGGGAGGTGATGATGTCGCGGTCCGTGGCGTGGCGGGACAGTGCGATCTCCACGCTGGTGCCGGCGGTCTTGCGGGTGCGGACGAAGATCAGTTGTGCGTCGTGCAGGACGAGCATGAGCGTCTCCCGTTCGGTCACAGTTCGGGCGGCAGGTGGCCGTCGGCGGGCGCCGCGGTGGTGGCCAGGGCGCGTTGGTAGGGGCTGGGGGCGAGGGCGGGGGCGTTGCGGGCGGGGAGCATCGGGTCGGCGAGGAGCTGGCGGCCCATGAGGACGAGGTCGCACTGCCCGGCGGACAGGAGGCCGGCGGCCTGTTCGAGGGTGGTGATCTTGCCGACGGCGGCGGTGGGGAGGCCGCATCGGCGCAGGGCGGCGGCGTAGGGGGCCTGCCAGGCGGGGCCGGTGGGGCGGGGTTCGGGGCGGGCGATGCCGCCGGAGGTGCAGTCGATCAGGTCGGCGCCGTCGTGGGCGAGCAGCGGCGCGAGGCGGGCGGAGTCGTGCAGGGTCCAGCCGCCGGGCAGGAAGTCCCGGCAGGACAGGCGGACGGCGAGGGGCAGGTCCTCGGGCCACGCCTGGCGCACGGCGGTGACGGTGCGGCGCAGCAGGCGGGTGCGGTGGGTGAAGGAGCCGCCGTAGGCGTCGGTGCGCTGGTTGGCGAGGGGGGAGAGGAAGGCGTGGAGCAGGCGGCCGTGGCCGGCGTGGAGTTCCAGGAGGCGGAAGCCGGCGGCGGCTGCCCGGCGGGCGGCGGCCGCGAACTGTGCGATGGTCTCGTCGATCTGGTCGTGGGTCATCTGCCGGGGGGTGCGGTAGCCGTCGGCGAAGGCCAGGGGGGAGGGGCCCAGCGGTGTCCAGCCGCCGTCCGCGGCGGCCAGGGGGCGGTCGGCGCCGGGGCCCCAGGGGCGGGTGCGGGAGGCTTTGCGTCCGGCGTGGGAGAGCTGCAGGCCCGGCTGGGCGCCCTGCGCGGCGATCACGTGGGCGAGGGCGGCCAGCGCCGTGGTCTGCTCCTCGTTCCACAGGCCCAGGTCGTGGGGGGTGGCGAGCCCTTCGGGGGCCACGGCGGTGG
>NZ_JBHVHQ010000602.1:0-5418 GCF_042800135.1 Streptomyces sp. NPDC057654
ACCACCAGCCGGCCCGCCCTGCCCGGCCCCCGCCGCTGACACCAGCGCCCACCCCTCCGGAGACTCCCGTGTCCTCGCAGACCCCCGACCTGCCGCCCGACCCCTTCAGCGGCCTCGACGCCACCCAGCCCGTCCGGGTCCTTCCCCGCCACCTCGCAGGACCCGGACCGGTCCGCCTCACCACAGTCTGGCCCTTCCCCTACGACGACGGCTGGTCACTGCACCAGCTCGACGAGGAGACGACCTACGCCGTCAGCTCGTGCCTGCGTCTGCGGACCCGCTACGCTCTCGACCTCGCAGCGCCGGGCAACAAGGCATGGACCATCGCCGCGTCCCGCGAGCCGTTCGCACCGGCGGCATGGGCGATCACCCTCGACGCCGGCACCCCCGCCGAACTGGTCCGCGACGTCCACGCGGAAGTCCTCGACCTCTACCAGGCCGACGGGCACCGCGGCTCCGCCCAGCGGCTGTTCACGGACGATACGCCGCCGCACGAGGCGTACGCACAGCTGTTCGCCCGCGGCTGGAGCCACACCGTCGACCCTGCCAACACCCAGGTCTTCCGCGCACCGGACGGGCTCGCGGGCCTCGACTACACGCCCGGCATCAGCGGCGTGCCGGTGTGGAGGGCCTGGGGCGGCTATCCGGGCGAGCCGCACTGGCAGGCGCGCTTCTCCCGCGGGACGCCCCCCGCACTCGTCGCGGCCTTCACCGCCTCCCTGATCTCCACCGAGCCGCTGCACCGCACCATCCAGGACGTTCCCTTTCACACCCGCCGTCACCTCTACCTCGCCACCTCCACCCCCCAGCAGACGCCGCCCTCCACACCCGCCATCGCACCGCCCCCGCACCCGGGCGCCGGCCGGACCCGATGACCCCCCACCTGACCAAGGAGCCCCTCCACCCCGTGCACGCCCGCATCGCCCGCGCCGCCACCTGCTCCGCCGCCCTCGCCGCCGCCGTGACCGGCGCCCTCACCTGGGCGCCCGCCGCAACCGCCCGGGCGGACGAGCCGTCCCCCGCCGCCTCGGCCGCCCCCGCCCAGCAGACGCCCGCGCCGGACGCCGGAAGCATCGCCCTCACCACGAAGGACCCCGCCGGAGACCCGCTCACCGCAGCCTCCTTCCTCCTCCTGGACACCACCGGCCAGCAGGCCACACGAGGCGAGACCGATGCCCAGGGGCAGCTGACCTTCTCCGGTCTCGCCCCCGGTGCGTACCGGCTCAAGGAAACGGCCAGCGGCAGCCCGCTCCACGATGCCGCCGCCGACCAGGACGTCATCGTCACCCCCGGCGCCACCAACCACCTGACCATCACCGACCCGTTCAAGGCCGCACAGGTCCTCGTGAAGGCCGCCGACGACAAGACCGGCAAACCCCTGCCCGGCTCCACCGTGCACATCGGCAGCGGCGACACAACCCTGCTCACCCTCACCACCGGCCCCCACGGCACCGCCTCCGGCAAACTCCCCATGACCAGCCGGAAGACACGGTTCTGGGCCAAGCAGACCAAGGCCCCCGCCGGCTACGACCTCTACAAGTCGGCCAAGCCGTTCACCGCCGGCCCCGGCGCCCCCATCACCGTGACCGTCACCAACACCAAGACCCCCACCACCCCGACGCCCACCCCCTCAAAGACGCTGCCGGCCAAACCCACCACCACGCCCTCCACCCCCGAAGGCAAGCCGAGCGAGAATGGCACCGGCGGACCCAAGCCCGCCCCGACGAACACCAGCACGCCGGACACCAACTCCCCACCCGTACCAGCGGCCGACCCGGGCGATGACGCGTCACTGAAGGCGCCGGTCGGCTCGCTCGCCCATACTGGGGCCGAGGCCACTCCGTGGATTATTGGCGGCGCCGCACTCTTCGTCGCTGCCGGCATCGTCATCGTGGCTATCACCCGCCACCGCACAGTGGCCGAATCCGCACATGACGATAGCGACGAGACCAGCTGATTCACGAACACCCCTCAACCAGCAGGCCCCCAGGACACACTCCTGGGGGCCTGCGGCATATCCCGGCGAAAGCGGTTCCGACGAACCCGCTGGCTACTCCGGGGGGTGTCGTTCTCGGCGTCCGCGTGGGGCAGCCACTCAGAGCTCTGAAAGTGTTTACCCCAGCGACGACTTGACGCTATGACCGATGGCGTCAAGGATGCATGTCCGTTCGCCTGTACGAAGACTGCCGATGGGGCCTAGACGGAGCTGCTGCCTGTTGCCGAGAAGCTCTGACTTGCGTCACTGGCGTCGGCGCCTTCTTCTGCCCGCTATGACCACAGCGATGGCTCCGCACACGGCTCCGACGATCCCGCAGGCGAGAATGAGTGTGAGGTCCATTGTCCCTCTTCCACTGGGCTATGGCCTTGCAGGCCAGACTCTGATGGCATTACGTTAAGTCGTTCCAGAGGTAGGTACCTGCGCCGGTGACGAGACCCCCGGCCCCGCCTGTCGCTGCCCCGATCCCGCACCCGGCTATGGCGCCAGGGCCACTCCAGATGCTGCCTACAGCTCCCGCAACACAGCCACCTGCGGCACCGACAAGAGCGCCCCCGATCGTGTCCTTCAAGAACTTCCCCAAAGAGAACATCCCGGTGGGGTCGATGCGGTTGACGGGGTCGCCTTCGGCGTAGAGGTAGGGGTTCTTCTCCTGGCCGGAGGGGTCGGGTTGGGTGAAGCGGGTGAGGTTGGGGTCGTAGTAGCGGGCTCCGAAGTGGTAGAGGCCGGTGGGGTCCTGGTAGCCGCCGGCGAACCGGTAGGGCTGGGTGACCTTTTCGGTGGGCATGCCGGAGCGGGCAACGCCGCGGGGGCTGTAGGCGTAGGTGTTGACTTTCGCGCCGGTGTTGTCGGCGAGGCCGATGACGGAGCCGTGGGCGTCGGTGAGGTAGTAGTAGGACGTTCCCTCACGGGTCATGGAGTTGAGGGTGCCCCCGGGTTCGCGGATGAATCCGGTGTCGGTGCCGTTGGTGGTCTGGGCGGCCAGGCCGAGGGGGCCGTTGTGGAAGGCGGTGTTGCCGAGGCGGGTGCGTTCGCTGCTGTCGGTGGAGCCGTAGGCCGCCTCGTAGTTGGTGTTGCCGACGGTCAGCGAGGTCAGTTGGGAGAAGTCGCTCCACTGTTCGTGGGTGCGGGTGCCGTCGGGGGTGGAGGCGCCGGCGGTTTCGTTGCCGGCCTGGTCGTAGGACCAGTTGGTGCTGGAGCCGTTCTTCGCGGTGATCTGTGAGGCGTCGTTGACGGTGTAGGTGCTGCCGCCGGGGCAGCCGGGTTTGACGCCCTGGGAGGTGAGGTTGCCGGCCTGGTCGTAGCAGTACAGCCAGGAGGAGTTGACGGTGGCGCCCTTGGTCTCGGCGGCGTAGGAGAAGCGCCCGGCGCTGTCGTAGGTGTAACTGGTCGTCAGGCCGGTGGTCTGGTCGGTGCTGGTGCGGATCTTCGTGCCGTCGCTCTTGTTGCCGGTGCCGTAGGCGTAGCTGTAGGCGAGGCTGGTCAGGGTGCCCTTGGGGGAGGCGGCTTTGATCGTGGTGGGGCGCCCGGAGTTGTCGAGCCCTATGTGCTGGAGGGTGCCACCGGGGTAGGTGGTGTCGGTGCGCTGGTCGTTGTTGTTGTAGCTGTAGGTGGTGGTTTTGCCGTCGGGACCTTTGAGGGCGGTGAGGCGGTTGGCGTCGTCCCAGGTGTAGGTGGTGGTGCCGGACGGGTCGGTGGAGGTGGCGACGTTGCCGGCCGGATCGTAGGCCAGGACGGTCTGGGACTTGTCCTGGAGGGTGCGGGTGGTCTCGCGGGAGAGGGCGTCGAACTGGTACTCCACGGTGCCGGTGGCGTCCGTGCGGGTGTGGAGGTTGCCGTCGCCGTCCCAGTCGTAGGTCACTTTGGTGTGCGGCCCGGTGACGGAGGTGATGCGGTCGCGGCGGTCGTAGGTGTAGGCGGTGGTGGTGCCGCGGCCGTCGGTGACGGTCTTGGGGCGTCCGGCGTCGTCGTAGGTGTAGACGGTGACACCGCGGGGGCCGGGCGGGGTGGCCTTGTCAAGGTTGCCGTGGGCGTCGTAGTGCAGGGAGGTGCGGGTGGCGGTTGTGTTGCGGCCGTCGTTGACGGTGCACCGCTGGCCCTGAAAGCCGCCGCAGGCGGGGGTGGCCTTGTTGTAGGTGAAGTACTGGCTGCCGCCGGCGGTGCCGGTGACCGCGACGGATTCGGTGTTGCCCGCGCTGTCGTAGGTGAAGGTGCTCTTCTCGCCGTCCGCGGTCGTCAGGGTGCCGGGGAGGTCCGCGCCGGCGATGGTCTGGTAGCCGGCGAGGGCGCTGGTGGCGCCGGTGGGCAGCTTGGCGGAGGTGGGGTTGTTGCGGGTGTCCCAGCCGTAGACGGTGACGTTTCCGGGGGTGCTGCCGGTGCCCATGGCGTCGGTGGCTCTCTGGGGCAGGTGGCCCTTGTAGGTCGTGGAGCGGGAGTGGCCGAGGGCGTCGGTGGTCTTGGTGACCTCGCCGTCCGCGGTGTGCTCGTACGTCGTCTCGTGCGTGCGGGGGTCGGTGACGGTGGTGGTGCCCGCGCCGGTCGGCGAGTCGGCGTTGCTGTAGGAGTAGGTGTAGGTCGGGGCGTTGTCGCCGCTGCCGCCGTGCTCGGTGAAGCGGCGCATGGAGGTGATCCGGTCGCGGTCGTCGTAGGTGAAGACCGTGGCGCGGCTCTCCGGAGTGGTGACCTTCGTCAGCCGGTGGTCGCCGTCGTAGCCAAACGCGGTGGTGTTGCCCTCCGCATCCGTGGTGCCCGTCAGGTCGCCGTGGGCGTCGAGTTCGTAGGCGACGCTCCGGCCGGTGCTGTCGGTGGCCCGCCAGTGGGCGGCGTCGACCCGGACGAGGTCGATGCTGCGGCCGGAGCGGGTCTCGGTGAGCTGGAAGCCGGCAGGCTCGCCATCACCGTCGCGATGCGCGTCGACGGTGATGGCGCCGGCATTGCGGTCGGTCACCTTCGTCAGTGTGCCGTGGGCGTCGTAGGTCTCCCTGGCCCCGGACTCGCGGTCGGTCAGGGTGTACGTGCCGTCGGTGTTCTTGCGCAGGTCCTTGGAGTATCCGGCCGGGGTCGTGAATGCTCCGGCCTTGCCGGCGGTGAAGCGTACGGCGGCGCCGGTGGCGTCGTACCAGATGACCTCGTTGTCGAAGTGCGTGTCCAGATAGCGCTCGTAGCCCTGCCACCACGGCGTGGAGACCATGCCGTAGGGGCTGGTCAGCGAGTTGTACGTGCGGGTCAGCTGAAGTTTGTGGCCCACGCCCGCGATGTCGAAGTCGGTGGCGGCGAGCATCAGATTGCCGGTGGAGTAGTCGATCCGCCCGACCAGGGCGTCGGTGATGCGGAAGTCGAAAATCTGGTGCCAGGGCACGCCCCCCTGACCCTCCGGCACGAAACTGAACGCCTCCGCCCCGCTTGCCGGCTGCACCTCGGTC
>NZ_JBHVHQ010000603.1:0-5402 GCF_042800135.1 Streptomyces sp. NPDC057654
GTTCTACGAGCCGGTGTCCGGCGTCAGCCGCCGAACTCCTCAAGGCCCTTGAGGGCCTGGTCCAGCAGTGCCTGGCGGCCGTCGAGCTCCCTCGCGAGCTTGTCGGCCTTGGCGGTGTTGCCCGCCGCGCGCGCCTTGTCGATCTGGTCCTGGAGCTTGTCCACGGCCGCCTGGAGCTGGCCGGTGAGCCCCGCCGCGCGCGCCCGCGCCTCGGGGTTCGTACGGCGCCACTCCGTGGACTCGGCCTCCTGAATGGCGCGCTCCACCGCGTGCATCCGGCCCTCGATCTTGGGCCGGGCGTCCCGCGGCACGTGGCCGATGGCCTCCCAGCGCTCGTTGATCGAGCGGAAGGCGGCGCGGGCGGACTTCAGGTCCGCGACGGGCAGGAGCTTCTCGGCCTCGATGACCAGCTCCTCCTTGCGCGTGAGGTTGCCCTGCTGCTCGGCGTCGCGCTCCGCGAACACCTCGCTGCGGGCGTGGAAGAAGATGTCCTGCGCCCCGCGGAAGCGGTTCCACAGATCGTCCTCGGCCTCCCGCTGGGCCCGCCCCGCAGCCTTCCAGTCCGCCATCAGCTCGCGGTACCGGGCAGCTGTCGGACCCCAGTCCGTGGAGTTGGAGAGCGCCTCGGCCTCCGCGACCAGCTTCTCCTTCGCCTTGCGGGCCTCCTCGCGCTGCGCGTCCAGCGAGGCGAAGTGCGCCTTGCGCCGCTTCGAGAACGCCGAGCGGGCGTGCGAGAAGCGGTGCCACAGCTCGTCGTCCGTCTTGCGGTCGAGGCGCGGCAGCCCCTTCCAGGTGTCGACCAGGGCCCGCAGCCGCTCGCCCGCCGACCGCCACTGCTCGCTCTCGGCCAGCTCCTCGGCCTCGGCGACCAGCGCCTCCTTGGCGCCGCGCGCCTCGTCGGACTGGCGGGCCTTGGCGGCCTTGCGCTCCTCGCGCCGCGCGTCGACGTCGGCGACGAGCTTGTCGAGCCGCTTGCGCAGCGCGTCCAGATCGCCCACGACGTGGTGCTCGTCGAGCTGCGTGCGCAGATGGTCGATGGCGGTCGTCGCGTCCTTCGCCGACAGGTCCGTGGTCCGCACCCGGCGTTCGAGGAGGCCGATCTCGACGACCAGGCCCTCGTACTTGCGCTCGAAGTAAGCGAGAGCCTCCTCGGGGGTTCCCGCCTGCCATGACCCGACGACCTGCTCGCCGTCGGCGGTACGCACGTACACGGTCCCCGTCTCGTCGACGCGGCCCCATGGGTCGCTGCTCACAGCGCCTCCTCCACATGATGCCGGGCGGGCGTGCGGCCCGCGGGCATCGTCCACAGTTTCTTCCGGCCGGGCAGCGCCCTGACCGGTCCGACGGCTTGAAGTTGCCGGCTCTCGTATGCGCCTCGCAGGGTGACGGCCGTCGGAGCAGGCACCCTGCACAAGGCCAACATAGGCGACCGGCGGCCCGGCTGTCCGTAGCTCGCGCGACCGAAATTTCGCGGTACGGGCAGTGGGGCGGGGGTCAGGAGCTGGTCACCGCCGCCTTATTGATCACCACCGAGGCGTTCGGGGCGCCGTCTCCCTGCCCGGAACTCTCGCCCGCGGCGGCGATCTTCTTGAGGACCTTCATGCCGTCGGCGTCGATCGTCCCGAACGGCGTGTACTGCGGCGGCAGCTGGCTGTCCTGGTACACGAGGAAGAACTGGCTGCCTCCGGTGTGCGCCTTGCCGGTGTTGGCCATCGCCACCGTCCCGGCCGGATAGACGTTGCCCTTGAGGGAGGGGGACTTGAGGTTCTCGTCCGGCAGCGTGTAGCCGGGGCCGCCGCTGCCGGTGCCCTTCGGGTCGCCGCACTGGAGCACGTAGATGTTGCTCGTGGTGAGCCGGTGGCACTTGGTGTGATCGAAGAACCCCTTGTCCGCGAGGAACTTGAAGGAGTTGACCGTGTGCGGGGCGTTCTTCGCGTCGAGCTTCAGCCCGATGGAGCCGCACGTCGTGTCGAGCTTCATCGTGTAGGCGGCGGACGTGTCGATGGACATGTCCGGCTCCTTCTTCCACGTCGCCGTGGCGGGCGATCCCGGCGCGGGCTTCGCCGTGCAGGGGTCCGCGGCGGCGGAGGGGGAGCCGGTGGCCTTGTCCGAATTATTCGGATCGCTGGAAGCGGCCGAGTCACCGGAGTCGTCCGTCAGCGACGTCGAGGCGTACGCGGCGACGCCCGCCGCCAGCACCACGGCGAGGCCCGAGGCGATGATCACATTGCGGCGGCGCGCCTTGCGCCGGGCCGCCTCGCGCCGCTCCCGCTGCCGCTCGAACTTCTCCCGGGCGAGCTGCCGCCGCCGCTGCTCGTTGTTGACCACCGGGCCATCTCCTCCTGCCGTCGCGTACCAGCCATGACCTGAGCCTGGCCGTACGGTATATGGGTTCGCGGCGGCAGGAGTGCCGCCGGTAGGCTTTGGGCAGCCGAGATCTTCCCTCGTGATCTGCCTCCGGACGATTTAAGGACGAACGTGCTCATTGCCGGGTTCCCCGCCGGGGCCTGGGGGACCAATTGCTATCTGGTCGCCCCCGCCGCCGGCGAGGAGTGCGTGATCATCGACCCGGGCCACCAGGCGGCCCCCGGGGTCGAGGAGACGCTCGCCAAGCATCGGCTCAAGCCCGTGGCCGTCGTCCTCACGCACGGGCACATCGACCACGTCGCCTCGGTCGTCCCCGTCTGCGGCGCCCATGACGTCCCGGCCTGGATCCACCCCGCGGACCGCTACATGATGAGCGACCCGGAGAAGGCGCTCGGCCGCTCCATCGGGCAGCCGCTCATGGGCGAGCTGACCATGGGGGAGCCGGACGACGTCGAGGAGCTGACGGACGGCGCGACGCTGCGCCTGGCCGGGCTGGAGTTCTCCGTCGTGCACGCGCCGGGCCATACCAAGGGGTCGGTGACCTTCAGGACGCCCGAGACCGCCGACGTGCCGTCGGTGTTCTTCGCGGGCGACTTCCTGTTCGCCGGCTCCATCGGACGCACCGACCTGCCCGGCGGCGACCACGCCGAGATGCTCGATTCGCTGGCTCGTGTGTGCCTGCCGCTCGACGACTCGACCGTGGTGCTGTCCGGCCACGGCCCCCAGACGACCATCGGCCGCGAGCGCGCCGCCAACCCGTTCCTGCGGGAGGCGGCCGCCGGCCTCGGAGCCGACACCCCGGCTCCACGACGAGGAATGTGACGCTTCTCCCGTGAGCACCTTCAAGGCCCCCAAGGGCACGTACGACCTGATCCCGCCCGAGTCCGCGGAGTTCCTCGCGGTCCGCGAGGCGATCTCCGCGCCCCTCAAGCGCTCCGGCTACGGCTATATCGAGACGCCCGGCTTCGAGAACGTCGAGCTCTTCTCGCGCGGCGTCGGCGAGTCCACCGACATCGTGACCAAGGAGATGTACACCCTCACCACCAAGGGCGGCAGCGAACTGGCGCTGCGCCCCGAGGGCACCGCGTCCGTGCTGCGCGCGGCGCTGGAGGCCAACCTGCACCGCGGCGGCCTGCCCGTGAAGCTCTGGTACTCCGGCTCGTACTACCGCTATGAGCGGCCGCAGAAGGGGCGCTACCGCCACTTCTCGCAGGTCGGCGCGGAGGCGCTGGGCGCCGAGGACCCGGCGCTCGACGCCGAGCTGATCATCCTGGCCCACGACGCCTACCGCTCGCTCGGGCTGCGGAACTTCCGCATCCTGCTCAACTCGCTGGGCGACAAGGAGTGCCGCCCGGCCTACCGCGCGGCCCTCCAGGACTTCCTGCGCGGCCTCGACCTCGACGACGAGACCCGCCGCCGCATCGACATCAACCCGCTGCGGGTCCTCGACGACAAGCGCGACGCGGTGCAGCAGCAGCTCGTGGGCGCGCCGATGCTCCGCGACCACCTGTGCGAGGCGTGCAAGGAGTACCACGAGCGGGTGCGCGAGCTGCTGACGGCGGCGGGCGTGGCCTTCGAGGACGACGAGAAGCTGGTGCGCGGGCTGGACTACTACACCCGCACCACGTTCGAATTCGTCCACGACGGCCTCGGCTCGCAGTCCGCGGTCGGCGGCGGCGGCCGCTACGACGGCCTCTCCGAGATGATCGGCGGGCCGGAGCTGCCGTCGGTCGGGTGGGCGCTCGGCGTCGACCGCACGGTCCTGGCGCTGCGCGCGGAGGGCGTCGAGCTCGAACTGCCCTCGGCCACCGAGGTCTTCGCGGTGCCGCTCGGCGAGGAGGCCCGGCGGGCGCTCTTCGGGGTCGTCACCGAGTTGCGCCGGGCCGGGGTCGCCGCGGACTTCGCGTACGGCGGCAAGGGCCTGAAGAACGCCATGAAGTCGGCGAACCGTTCCGGCGCCCGATACGCCGTGGTCGCGGGCGAGCGGGACCTCGCCGAGGGCGTCGTCCAGCTCAAGGACCTGGAAAGCGGCGAGCAGGCCCCGGTCGCGTTCGAAACCGTTGTGAGTGAACTGCTGGCCAAGCGGGGCTGATTGCCCGGGGCTGGTGCAGAATGGGCGGTCCCACGACCGACTGACGGGACGAACGGCGCTATGACGACTGAGGCACTTGACCGCACGGAAGCGGACGAGGGGGATACGGGCACGGGAGCCGTAGGCGGCAGCCGTGCCTTCGCCCTCACGCTCGTGATCACCGGCGCCATGGGGCTGCTGGCCGCCTGGGTCATCACGCTGGACAAGACCAAGATCCTCGAAGCCAAGGTCGACGGCCGCACGTTCACGCCCGGCTGTAGCCTCAACCCGATCGTGTCCTGCGGCAACATCATGGAGAGCGCGCAGGCCAAGGCGTTCGGGTTCTCCAACCCGATGCTGGGCCTGGTCGCGTACGGCATCGTGATCTCGATCGGGCTGGGGCTGCTGGCCGGCGCCCGCTACCGCCGCTGGTACTGGCTCGGGTTCGAGGCCGGCTGCCTCTTCGGCGTCGGCTTCGTGACCTGGCTCCAGTACCAGTCGCTGTACGTCATCGGCTCGCTCTGCCTGTGGTGCTGCCTGGCCTGGGTCGCCACGATCTTCATGTTCTGGTACGTCACCCTGAACAACATCCGGCACGGCTTCATCCCGCTCCCGGCCGGGCTGCGCCGCGGCCTGCTGGAGTTCCACTGGGTCGTCCCGGTGCTCTGGGTCGGCGTGATCGGCATGCTGATCCTCACCCGGTGGTGGTCGTTCTGGACCGGCGGCAGCGCCTGACCGACCGCAGGCCAACGCCGTATGAAGGCGTTGTCAGTGGGTTGGCATAGGGTTTCAGGGTGGAACCAGACCTGTTCACCGCCGCCGCCGAGGACCGCCAGGAGAGGGAGCCCTCCAGCAGTCCGCTGGCCGTCCGGATGCGCCCGCGCACCCTCGACGAAGTCGTGGGCCAGCAGCATCTCCTGAAGCCGGGCTCGCCGCTGCGCCGCCTGGTCGGCGAGGGCAGCGG
>NZ_JBHVHQ010000604.1:0-5384 GCF_042800135.1 Streptomyces sp. NPDC057654
CGGTCAGCTGCTCGCGCCAGCCGGGACCGGCGGCGCTGCCGACGCCCGCGCCCGCGCCGGGTCCGACCGGGTCGCCGAGGCGGTCCTTCAGTTCGAGCAGCAGCCGCTGGGCGCCCTTCTTGCCGATGCCGGGCACGGCGGTCAGGGCCTTCTCGTCGCCGCCGGCGACGGCGCGCCGCAGGGCGTCGGGGGCGTGCACGGCGAGCATGGCCTGGGCGAGGCGCGGACCGACGCCGCTGGCGGTCTGGAGCAGTTCGAAGACCTGGCGCTCGTCGTCGTCGGCGAAGCCGTAGAGGGTCAGCGAGTCCTCGCGGACGACGAGGGAGGTGGCGAGCTTGGCGGGCTGTCCGATGCGCAGGGCGGCGAGCGTGCCGGGGGTGCACTGGAGCGCCATGCCGACGCCGCCGACCTCGACCACTGCGGTGTCCGGGGCGAGGGCCGCGACCCGGCCGGAGACGAAGGCGATCATCGGGTGCCTTTCGGGAGACGTGCGGGGGCGAGGGTGCGGCGGTGGGCGGCGACGGCTTCCTGGAGGCGGTTGGTCGCCGGCGCGCGCCAGATGTGGCAGATGGCGAGGGCCAGGGCGTCGGCGGCGTCCGCCGGCTTCGGCGGCGCGTCCAGCCGCAGCAGCCGGGTGACCATGGCGCCGACCTGGGCCTTGTCGGCCCGGCCGGAGCCGGTGACGGCGGCCTTGACCTCGCTGGGGGTGTGCAGCGCGACGGGCAGTCCGCGGCGGGCGGCGCAGAGCATGGCGACGGCGCTGGCCTGGGCGGTGCCCATGACCGTGCTGACGTTGTGCTGGCTGAAGACGCGCTCCACGGCGACGCATTCGGGCCGGTGCTCGTCCAGCCACGCCTCTATGCCGCGCTCGATGAGGACGAGCCGCTCGGCGACGGGGGCGTCGGCGGCGGTCCGTACGACGCCGACCCCGGCCATCCGCAGGGGGCGGCCCGCCACGCCTTCCACCACGCCGATCCCGCACCGGGTCAGCCCCGGGTCCACGCCGAGTACGCGCACCGTGCCCCCTCCCTCGACCGACTTCCTCGGCCGACCGGACCGGCCGGCCGACTGTTCACGCAGGTTACCGGCTGCCACTGACAACGACCGGGCACGGGCGCGCCCGCGGCTCCGCCGACCGTAGGTGACGCCGCGTCGGACGATCCGGCGGCCCGCCTGCCCAGCCGCCCGACCGCCCAGCCGGGCATCGGCACGCCGACATGACGAACGGGCCGACGGAGGCTTCCCGTCGACCCGCCCGTACCCGCCCCTGCCCGGTCAGCGGCTCAGGCGTCCACCTTGGCCATGACGTCGTCGGAGACGTCGAAGTTGGCGAAGACGTTCTGCACGTCGTCGCTGTCCTCCAGCGCGTCGATCAGCTTGAAGATCTTGCGCGCGCCGTCCTCCTCCAGCTCCACCTGCATGGTGGGGACGAAGTTGGCGTCGGCCGAGTCGTAGTCGATGCCGGCGTCCTGGAGGGCGGTGCGGACCGCGACCAGGTCGGTGGCCTCGCTGAGCACCTCGAAGGAGTCGCCGAGGTCGTTGACCTCCTCGGCGCCCGCGTCCAGGACCGCGCCGAGCACGTCGTCCTCGGTCAGCTCGGCCTTGGGGACGATGACGACGCCCTTGCGGTTGAAGAGGTACGACACCGAGCCGGGGTCGGCCATCGAGCCGCCGTTGCGGGTCATCGCCACGCGTACGTCCGAGGCGGCGCGGTTGCGGTTGTCGGTGAGGCACTCGATGAGCACCGCGACGCCGTTCGGGCCGTACCCCTCATACATGATCGTCTCGTAGTCGGCGCCGCCGGCCTCAAGACCGGCGCCGCGCTTGACCGCGGAGTCGATGTTCTTGTTCGGCACCGAGCTCTTCTTCGCCTTCTGGATGGCGTCGAAGAGAGTCGGGTTGCCCTCGACGTCGGCGCCGCCCGTGCGCGCCGCGACCTCGATGTTCTTGATCAGCTTCGCGAAGAGTTTGCCGCGCTTGGCATCGATCACGGCCTTCTTGTGCTTCGTCGTAGCCCATTTAGAGTGGCCGGACATCCGCGTGTCTCCTTCGCGTAACCAATTCTTGAATGAACGCCTGAGATCCTACCGGGGTGAGCTCACAGGGTGGCGCGCACCATGTCGACGAAGAGAGCGTGCACCCGGTGATCGCCAGTGAGTTCGGGGTGGAAGGACGTGGCCAGCACGGGTCCCTGCCGGACGGCGACCGTGTGACCGTCGTGGACGGCCAGCACCTCGACGCCGGCGCCGGTCGACTCGACCCAGGGCGCGCGGATGAAGACGCCCTCGACCGGCCCGCCGGCCACCCCGGCGACCTCGACGGCCGCCTCGAACGACTCGTTCTGCCGGCCGAACGCGTTGCGGCGCACGATCATGTCGATGCCGCCGAGCGTCTCCTGGTCCTCCCTGCCGTCGAGCAGCTTCTCGGCGACCATGATCATGCCGGCGCAGGAGCCGTATACGGGCATCCCGGCCCGTATCCGCGCGCGCAGCAGTTCGAGCATCCCGAAGGCGACGGCGAGCTTGGACATGGTCGTGGACTCCCCGCCGGGGATCACCAGGCCGTCGGCCTCGTCCAGTTCCCGCGGCCGGCGGACCGGCCGGGCCGTGGCACCGGCCTCGGCGAGAGCGGCGAGATGCTCACGGACATCGCCCTGAAGGGCGAGCACCCCGATGACGGGGGTGGGGTCGGAGGCGGAGGCGGGTTCGGACTGGGGCACGGGGTGGAGACCTCTCAGGTTGTGACGCCAGGTGCGGCCCTTGGCGCCTTGGCCGATGTCGCGGGCGCCGTGGGCTCGGGGCCGTGGACCGCGCGGGTCACGGCGGTCGCGACCGTACGGACCGCGGAGCCCTGACCCCACGAGCCACGGCGGCCCGCGGCCGTACGAGCCGCGAGGCCGGGACCGCGTCGGCCACGGCGCCCATGACCGTACGGGCCGGGGCCGCGTGGGTCGCGCGGACCGCGGCACCGTGACCGTTCGGGCCCCGGGCCCCGGGCCCGCATGGCCCGCGGCGGCCCGCCGTGGCACAGCCGTGGAGCCGTGGCCGTACGGCCCGCCCCCGGCCGGTCGGCGTGGCTACCAGCCGCGATTGGCGTAGCGCTCGGACTCGGGGAGGGTGTCGCAGTTGATGCCGACCATGGCCTCGCCGAGGTCGCGCGACGCGTCCGCGATGATCTTCGGGTCGTCGTAGAAGGTGGTGGCCTTCACGATCGCCGCGGCGCGCTTCGCCGGGTCGCCGGACTTGAAGATCCCGGAGCCCACGAAGACCCCCTCGGCGCCGAGCTGGCGCATCAGCGCCGCGTCGGCCGGGGTGGCGACGCCGCCCGCGGAGAACAGCACGACCGGCAGCTTGCCCAGCTCGGCGACCTCCTTGACCAGCTCGTACGGAGCGCGCAGCTCCTTGGCCGCGGCGAACAGCTCGTGTGAGTCGAGGGCGCGCAGCCGGCCGATCTCGCCCTTGATCTGCCGCATGTGGCGGACGGCCTCGACCACGTTGCCGGTGCCGGCCTCGCCCTTGGAGCGGATCATGGCCGCGCCCTCGGCGATCCGCCGCAGCGCCTCGCCGAGGTTGGTGGCGCCGCAGACGAAGGGGGTGGTGAACGCCCACTTGTCGCTGTGGTTGACCTCGTCGGCCGGGGTGAGCACCTCGGACTCGTCGATGTAGTCGACGCCGAGCGACTGGAGGACCTGGGCCTCGACGATGTGGCCGATGCGGGACTTGGCCATGACCGGGATGGAGACGGCCGAGATGATGCCGTCGATCATGTCCGGGTCGGACATCCGGGCCACGCCGCCGTCCTTGCGGATGTCGGCCGGGACCCGCTCCAGGGCCATGACCGCGACGGCGCCCGCGTCCTCGGCGATCTTGGCTTCCTCGGGCGTGACCACATCCATGATCACGCCGCCCTTCAGCTGCTCGGCCATGCCGCGCTTGACGCGCGCAGTACCGGTCTCGGGGCTTCCCGCAGGGGTGGTGGACACGTGATGACCTCGCTATCAAGGGCTTAGACGCTGCACGAACCACCGAACCCCATGCGTACGACCTGCGGAAAGAGCCAATCCGAGGCCGGTGGCCCGTACGGGCGGCCGGCGGCCGGACGTGCGCCACTCGCCGTACGGGCCTCCGTGCCCCACCGGCCTCAGTGGCCCGTCTGCGTGTGCTCCGCCAGCGCCGGCGGCTGCTCGTCGTCCATCTCGAAGGCCAGCGGGAACGGCGCGTGCCCGGCCAGCCGGAACCACCGCACCACCCGGTGCTCGCGCACCGCCCGTGCCGCCCGCACCGAGTCGTTGTGGAAGCGCCGCGCCATCGGCACCCGGCGCACGGCCTCCATCAGCTCCCGCACCGACTCCTCGCCCCCCGGCGCCTCCCGTACCGCCTCGACCTGCGCCTGCTCGGCGAACACCGCGCGCAGCGCCTGGCTCAGTTCGCTCTCGGCGACCTCCCGGTGCTCCTCCTCGGCCTGCCGGGCGGCGTGCGCCGCCTGGTAGAGCACGATGGACGCCGCCGGGTCCAGGACCCCCGAGGTGCCGAGCTCCTGCGCCACCGACGCGCGCCTCAGGAGCTGCGCGTCGAGCGCGGCCTTCGCCGCGTCGATACGGCTGTGCAGCCGGTCCAGGCGCCCCGCGGTCCAGCTCAGATAGACGCCGATGACGACCAGGGCCGCCGCGATCCAGATGAAAGTGGTCACGCCGGGTCACAGTACCGGCCGCCCCGGTCCACCCTCCGGTGGAGACGCGGGTGGAGGCGCAAGGCAGCACCGGGGTGGAGAGGCGCCGCCGAGGACCGACCCTGGCTCCGATCCGCTCGGCCGCGCCGCTTCCTAGCGTGTCGGGGAAGGACACCGGACCTGTACCGGACCGGCCCGACCAGCCGGTCCGCCGCCAAGGAGGCTCCCATGGACCGGCAGACACGGCGCTCGCTGACCACCTCGATCGCCGTCAACGTCGTCTTCCCGCTCGGCGTCTACTACCTGCTCCGCGCCCAGGGCGCCGCGCAGTGGCCGGCGTTGCTGCTCAGCGGCGCGGCCCCGGCGGTGCGCGCCGCGTACACGCTGGCGGTCCGCCGCCGCGTCGACGGCTTCGACCTGTTCGTCGTCGGCATGCTCGCCCTCTCCGCCGGCGCCTCGCTGATCAGCGGCGAGCCGCGGGTGCTGCTGCTGAAGAACGTGGTCCTGTCGCTGGGGCTGGCCACGTGGGTCCTGGGCACGCTGTACGCGCCGCGGCCGTTCGTCTTCCAGTTCTCGCGCCGGTGGCACGGCGAGGCCGCGAGGGCGGAGCGCGACCGGCTGTGGGCGGAATCGGCCGAATTCCGGCGCGCGCTGCGGCGGGTGACGATGTTGTGGGGCGGCGTCCTGTTCGTCGACGCGTCCCTGAGCACGCTCAC
>NZ_JBHVHQ010000605.1:0-5377 GCF_042800135.1 Streptomyces sp. NPDC057654
GAGCGAGCCGGCCAGCCGCTCCAGCGCGCGCGGCACCGCGCCGGGCGCGTACGCCTGTGCCTCTTCTTCCGGCTCGCCGCCGGGCTCCTCCATACCCGGACGCAGCGCGAATATCCGGGCGCGCGGCGACCACGACCACACGGCGCGCACCTTCGGGTCCCGCACGCCGGGCCGTCTCCGACTGGGCTCCTCGGTGAGCCCGTAGATCGCGTCGGCCTCCAGCCGCAGCAGTTGTTCGTCGTCCCAATTCATCCCGTAAGGCTAGGTCGTTGCCGCGCCCGCACTGCGCCGGGCCGCCGCCCCGGGCAGGGGCGATGAAGGGGCGATGAGGGGCGCGCCAGGCCCAGCATCGAAGATATGTGCGAACATGGGAAGATTCTCCGGGGCTCGCCGGTGGATGCCGCTGTTCAAGGTCTTGACGGGATACAACCGGGCCAGCTCAGCTTAGAGTTCACATGTTGTAGACATGGCCGGGCTCCATGGACGTGGTCCGGCCGACGGGGCGGCCGTCGTGCCGTCTTACGAGGCGGGAGTGGATGGGCGTGGAGACTCCGGGATCGCAGTCGTCGCTGCACCGGGCCAACCTTGAGCGGGTCGTGCGCGCGGTGCGGATGGCCGGGTCGCTCACCCAGGCCGAGATCGCCCGGACCACGGGGCTGTCCGCCGCCACGGTCTCCAACATCGTGCGGGAGTTGAAGGAAGGCGGCACGGTCGAGGTCACGCCGACCTCCTCCGGCGGACGCCGGGCGCGCAGCGTCTCGCTCTCCGGGGACGCCGGCATCGTCGTCGGGGTCGATTTCGGCCATACGCACCTGCGGGTCGCCCTCGGCAACCTCGCCCACCGCGTGGTGGACGAGGTGGTGGAGCCGCTGGACGTGGACGCGTCCGCGGAGCAGGGCATGGACCGGGCCGAGACGCTGGTCAGCAGGCTGATCGAGAACAACGGCATCAGCCGGCACAAGATCGTCGGAGTGGGGCTCGGCGTGCCCGGCCCCATCGACGTCGAGTCCGGAGTACTGGGTTCCACCTCGATCCTGCCGGGCTGGGTCGGCACCAACCCGCGCGACGACCTCGGCGCCCGGCTCGGGGTGCCGGTGTACGTCGACAACGACGCCAACCTCGGCGCGCTCGGCGAGCTGGTCTGGGGAGGCGGGCGCGGCGCGGCCGACCTCGCGTACATCAAGGTGGCCGGCGGCGTCGGGGCCGGGCTGGTGATCAGCGGGCAGATCTACCGCGGGCCCGGCGGCACCGCCGGGGAGATCGGCCACATCACCCTCGACGAGTCCGGGCCGGTGTGCCGGTGCGGCAACCGCGGCTGCCTGGAGACGTTCGCCGCCGCCCGTTACGTGCTGCCGCTGCTGCACTCCAGCCACGGACCGGACCTCACCATGGAGCGGGTGGTGGCGCTGGCCGGCGAGGGCGACCCCGGCTGCCGGCGCGTCATCGCGGACGTGGGCCGGCACATCGGCAGCGGCGTGGCGAACCTCTGCAATCTGCTCAACCCGAGCCGCGTCGTGCTCGGCGGCGACCTCGCGGACGCCGGTGAGCTGGTGCTCGCCCCCATCCGCGACTCCGTCTCGCGGTACGCGATCCCCAGCGCGGCACGGCAGTTGGAGGTCGTGCCCGGTGCGCTGGGCGGCCGTGCCGAGGTGCTCGGCGCGCTGGCGCTCGTACTCAGCGAGATGGGCGATTCGACCCTCTTGGACCGGACCCAGCCGACCGCGCAGACTGCCGGGCAGGCGACCGACGCCACCGCCCTTGCCTGACCACTGCCGCTCGCGTCTCTTGAGTTCACGCAGATAACGAATGGCATCGTTGCCATCTCGTTAAGGATTTACTTATTGACGCTCCCCTGGCAGCCGAGTTGACTTCCAGCCACCTCGGCCGCAACGACGCGGCCTCGTCAGGGAGGTATCTCACGTGAACACGCAACTGCGTCGTGCTGCCGTGGCCGTGGCCGCCGTCTCGATGGCCGCCGGACTCGCCGCCTGTGGATCGGCCAAGGAGGCCGGCGACAATGGCGGGAAGAAGAAGGACAAGAGCGGCCCGCTGACCATCGGGCTGCTGCTGCCGGAGAACCAGACCGCGCGCTACGAGCGGTTCGACCGGCCGCTCATGGAGAAGAAGATCAAGGAACTGGCGGGCGCCGACACCAA
This sequence comes from Streptomyces sp. NPDC057654, assembly GCF_042800135.1. Lineage (NCBI taxonomy): Bacteria > Bacillati > Actinomycetota > Actinomycetes > Kitasatosporales > Streptomycetaceae > Streptomyces > Streptomyces sp. NPDC057654. The sequence continues at coordinate 2,157 of NZ_JBHVHQ010000605.1, forward strand.
GATCGTCTATGAGAACGCCAAGCAGGACCCGTCCGTCCAGCAGCAGCAGGTCGACACGGTGATCACCAAGAAGGTCGACGCCCTGATCCTGGACGCCGTGGACGCCAAGTCCATAGCCAGCTCGGTCAAGAAGGCCGACGACGCGGGCATTCCGGTCGTCGCCTTCGACCGCCTCGCCGAGGGCCCCATCAAGGCGTACACCTCCGTCGACAACGAGCGCGTCGGCAAGATCCAGGGCGAGTCGCTGCTCAAGGAGCTCGGCGACAAGGCGTCCAAGGGCCAGATCGTCATGATGAACGGATCGATCACCGACCCGAACGCCAAGTCCTACAAGGACGGCGCCCACTCCGTGCTCGACGGCAAGGTCAAGATCGGCCGGGAGTACGACACCAAGGAGTGGAAGCCGGAGAACGCCAACCAGAACATGAAGGGCGCCATCGCCTCGCTCGGCAAGGACAACATCGTCGGCGTCTACTCCGCCAACGACGGCATGGCGGGCGGCATCATCACCGCGCTCAAGGGCGCGGGTTACACCAAGCTGCCGCCCGTCACCGGCCAGGACGCCGAGCTCTCCGCCGTCCAGCGCATCCTCACCGGCGAGCAGTTCATGAGCGTCTACAAGCCCTACAAGCCCGAGGCCGACGCCGCCGCCGAGATGGCCGTCGCCCTCGCCAAGGGCAAGTCCCTCGACGGCATCGCCAAGTCCACCGTCGACAGCGGCACCGCGAAGAAGGTCCCCTCGATCATCGTCGACCCCTTCGCGCTGACCAAGGCCGACATCGGCAAGTACGTCGGCAAGGAAGGCTTCTTCAACCTGGACGAGATCTGCACGGCCAAGTACAAGGCCGAGTGCGACAAGGCCGGTCTGAAGTAGGCCGTCGGCGGCGAGCCGCTGATTCCCTCGCCCTGTACGGGAGTCGCGTACGTACGCGCGTCGCGCGGCGCGTACCCGTACGGGCACAGCGCACCCCCGAAGTCCGTCCGGCGCCCAGCGCCTCATCCCACCCCGCCGAGGGCCGGGCGCCGGATGCCACACCCCCGCCGGTCCGGCGGGCGAAGGAGATGATTCACGTGTCCGCTACGCCCGTGCTGGCGTTGCGCGGGGTCTCCAAGCGGTTCGGCGCCGTGCAGGCGCTCACCGACGTTGAGCTGGAGATCCACCCCGGCGAGGTGGTCGCCCTGGTCGGCGACAACGGCGCCGGCAAGTCCACCCTGGTCAAGGCCATCGCCGGGGTCGGCCCCGCCGATGGCGGCACCATCGAGTGGGAGGGCCGGGCCGTCACCGTCGACCGGCCGCACACCGCCCAGGCGCTGGGCATCGCGACCGTCTACCAGGACCTCGCGCTCTGCGACAACCTCGACGTCGTCGGCAACCTCTTCCTCGGCCGCGAGCTCAAACGCGCCGGGATCCTCGACGAGGTGGAGATGGAGCGGCGCTCCCGCGAGCTGCTCGCCACCCTCTCGATCCGCATCCCGAGCGTCCGCATCCCCGTCGCCTCGCTCTCCGGCGGCCAGCGGCAGACCGTCGCCATCGCCCGTTCGCTGCTCGGCGAGCCCAAGGTCGTCATCCTCGACGAGCCGACGGCGGCGCTGGGCGTCGAGCAGACCGCGCAGGTGCTCGACCTCGTGGAGCGGCTGCGCGAGCGCGGCCTCGGCGTGATCCTCATCAGCCACAACATGGCCGATGTGAAGGCCGTCGCCGACCGGGTCGCGGTGCTCCGACTCGGCCGCAACAACGGCATTTTCGAGGTGCGGACCACCTCCCAGGAGGAGATCATCTCCGCCATCACGGGCGCCACGGAGAACGCCGTGACCCGCCGTGAGGCGCGTACCACGGAGGCGCAGAAATGAGCGCGAACCTGTCCCGCACCGAGGGCGACCCCGTAGACGGGCCGGCCGTGTCGGACGCCCCGGCCGCCGAAGGCGCCGTGACCGTCGTCGACCCCCGGCTGCTCGTGCGCCAGCAGGGCTTCAAGGGCTACCTCGACGACTTCTGGCGCAAGGTGCGCAGCGGCGAGCTCGGCTCGCTGCCCGTGGTCATCGGCCTGATCATCATCGCTCTGGTCTTCCAGTTCCAGAATGCGCGGTTCCTCAGCGCGGAGAACCTGAACAACCTCTTCGTCGACGCGACCGGCACCGGGCTGATCGCCGTCGGCATCGTCTTCGTGCTGATCCTCGGCGAGATCGACCTGTCGGTGGGCTCGGTGAGCGGCCTGGCCGCCGCGATCTTCGCCGTGCTGAACGTCAATCACGGCATGCCCGAATGGGAAGTGCTGATCCTCGCGGTGGTGAGCGGCGCGCTGGTCGGCGCGTTCCACGGCTTCTTCTTCGCCCGGATCGGCGTACCGGCGTTCGTCGTCACCCTGGCCGGCCTGCTCGGCTGGAACGGGCTGATGCTCCAGATGCTCGGCTCCAACGGCACCATCAACATGGATTCCGACGGGCTGCTCTCCCAGTTCACCAACTACTACTTCAGCGACGTCGCCGTCGCATATGGGGTGGCGCTGCTCGCCGTCGTCGCCTTCTTCGGACTGTCCTTCCTGGACAGCAGGCGACGGGAGGCGGCCGGTGTGCCCAGCCGGCCGCTGAGTGAGATCGTGCTGCGCACCGTCTTCGTCGCGGTGCCCGCCTTCCTCGTCGCCTGGCTGTTCAACAACTACAAGGGGCTGCCGCTCGCGGTGGTCATCTTCATGGTGTTCGTCATCGGCTTCGACTTCGTGCTGCGGCGCACCTCGTACGGGCGGAAGATCTTCGCGCTCGGCGGCAGCGTCGAGGCGGCCCGCCGCGCCGGCATCAACGTCGTCGCCATCCGGATCTCCGTCTTCGCGCTCTCCGGCACGATGGCGGCGATTGGCGGGCTCTTCCTGGCTTCCCAGCTCAATGCCGCCAACCAGTCCTCCGGTGCGGGCAGCCTGCTGATGAACGCCATCGCGGCGGCAGTCATCGGCGGCACCAGCCTCTTCGGCGGGCGCGGCAAGACCTGGTCGGCGCTGCTCGGCGTGCTGGTCATCCAGGCGATCACGTCCGGCATGGCGCTGCTGGGCGTCGCCGCCGCCATCCGGGACATGATCACCGGCGCGGTGCTGCTCGCCGCCGTGGTGATCGACTCGGTGTCCCGGAAGACGCAGAAGACGGCCGGGCGGGCGTAGCGGGCGCGTATCCGGGCCTTCGGCCCCCGCCCGGTAATCCTACGCCGTCTCCGCTCCCGCCTCGACTTCATC
>NZ_JBHVHQ010000606.1:0-5356 GCF_042800135.1 Streptomyces sp. NPDC057654
TGCCGGGCCGGGTCGTAGTAGTGGACGCCGATGGGCACGTCGGAGTCGGGCCCGGCGATCACGTACCACTCGGCGCTGTAGCGGGCGCCCCCGGACGGCGTCGGCCGCCGGGTCACCAGCCACTGGAGCGGATCGTCATCCGGGATGGCCTCGAAGCTGTCGGTGAACGGCAGCATGTCCAGCGGCGTCAGCCACTGCGAGCGGGTGATGCCGCCGAGGTCGGCGAGGAGCCGGCCGAGCCGGTGCCCGGACTTCTCCGGGGGCCAGGGCAGGGGGTGCCGGTCCGCGCCGGGGTAGCTCTTGACGAGCCGGGGCGGGTACGCCTGCGGGTTCGCCACCTCGGTCGGGGTGTGGACTTCGTCCTGGTAGCGCGTCGCCTCATCGCTCACGGGTCACACTGCGCACAGGTCGAACGCGGTCCTGGTCAGCAGCAGCCGCAGGTGGGTCTCCTGGGCCAGGCCGATCCCGAGCCGGTTGCACATCAGATGCGCGCACCGCTCCACGATCAGCTGCGGCACCAGGTGGTTGATGTGCTCCAGCACATCGGCCGGGGCGTCGAAGACGGGATAGGAGTCCAGTTCGGCGTCCAGCTTCCCCAGCAGCTCCAGTTCGACGAGGGTGTCATTGAGGTCCCGTACGGTCGTGAGCCAGCGGCTCGCCACGGACGCCTCCGGCAGCGCCACGCCCCGCGTCGACGCCCACACCGACTCCAGACCGGCGCGCAACTGCGCCTTGTTGGCCTCGAAGTGCCGCTCGAACTCCTCCGACCCCAGCAGCTTCGCCGCCGTGCTCCCGCTCTCCACCATGAACCGCGTCTGGTAGGCGAGTTCGGGCAGGATGCCGGTGAACAGCGTGCGGTTGCCGCACAGCATGGCGTACGCGTCCATGGCGCGCTGACCCGGCGTGCGGCCGCGGACGATCAGTTCGAGGGCCAGCGCGCTCGCCGCCATGAGCTGCCGCTCGACCGCCTCCAGCGCCCGGCCCGTGCCGAACACCGCCGTCTCCGGCACGTAGTCGATGAACTCGACCGAGTTGTCCGGGTGCAGCACGGTGTCGTAGTCGGCCATGCGCTCCACCGCGGCGAGCGCGGGCGCGGACTCGGCGTAGTCCTGCTCGGTCATCGAGGTCCGGGACGGCGACGCGCGGTAGAACTCCGCGGCCGTCTCCTCGATGGCCGTACGGACCTCGTCGACGTGCTCGGGCCCGGTGAGGACGCGCAGCCGGAGGTGCGGGCCGCCCTCCCAGTAGCGGAGGAAGAAGAAGCCGTCGGCGTGCCCGGCCGCGCGCAGCCGCTCGACGGCGGGCTTGACGGCTCCGACGGTCAGGGCGTCCTGATCGCCGTGGTAGAAGAGGTGGGCGCTGACCCAGCGGCGCTCATAACACTCATGGTGCTCACAGGGCTCATGGCGCTCACAGCGCACATGGTGCTCATGGTGCTCATGGTGCTCATGGTGCTCAGACATATCTGACTCCAGGCTCGTTGAGTTCCACGATGTACTCGGCGACGCGCTCGCCGCGGACCTGGCCGGGATCCGGCACCATCTCGCTGATCTGCACCATCGCATTCGGCTCGGTGAGCCGACGTTCCAGACCGAGCAGCAGCAGCATGCTCGCGAAATCCACATAGTTGGGCTTGACGCCGTTGTTCGGCCCCCGCCCGTTCTCGCCCGGACCGGCACCGGCTTGGCTCCCTTGGCTCCCCTGGCCCAGCGTCGCCGGGTCGAGGACCGTGACGAAGCACCGCTCGGGGATGCCGTGTTCGGCCAGCCAGCCGGCGATCTTCAGCAGCCAGGCCGCGTCGGTCGCGGCGTCCGCGCGCCGGGGCAGCCGGTCCGCGCGGGTCAGCCACATCGCGCGGCGCAGCACGACCTTGCCGACCATCAGCCGGGGCAGATGGCGTATGCCGCTGTCCGCGCGCGGATCCGAGTCCATCCGAAGCTCGGTGTGCGCGCCGAACCAGGTGTTGGACTCGCCGAACGCCTCGACCATGAACCGCGCGGCGGGCGGCAGCAGCCGGTCGCCGAGGCCCGGGTGCACCGGGCAGATCTGCTTGCCGAGCCGTCGCGACACGAGCATGGGCAGCCCGTCCTCGCCGCACCGCACGTACAGGTCGTTGACCGGCAGCAGGTCGTCGCTCTCGCGGACGCTGCGCACGCCGGGGTAGTCGACGGCGAGGCGGACGCCGGGCTTGCGGACGTTGACGGCGGACCGGGCCACGGCCTCGAACTCGGCGAACAGCACGTCGTCGCGGCCCGCGGCCAAGCCCCGCCGTGCAGGTCGAGCCCGTCGAGGATCTGCCGGACCCGGTTGCGGCCGCGCCCGAACCCGCAGTTGATGTTGTTGACCACGAGTTCCGGCCCACCGCACTCAGCCTCGCCCGCACCGCGCGCGGCGTCGGCGAGCTGGCAGTACACGGCCACGGACGTCGGCGTACGGACCCACGCCGGCCAGCCCGCGGCCAGCGCCCGTACGTCCTCGGGGCCGACGCGCACCACGCCGTCCGCGTCGGGCGCCCGCCCGCCCAGCAGCCGCTTGCCCGCCGCGCGCAGCCGGTGCAGCTCCCGCACGGCCTCGACGGGGCTGTCCGCGCCCGCGAACCGGCTGAGCGCCGGGGCCGACCCGTCCGCGGCCGGGCCCGACGCCCCGGCGGCCGACTGCTCGGCGAGCACGTCCCGGTAGAACACCACCAGCGGAACCTCGGCCCCGGCCGCGTACCGGCTCCGGAACAGCGAGCCGAGCGCGAGCTTGAACGGCAGGTCGGGCCCGATCAGGCCGAGCAGCGTCCGTACCGCGTCCAGGTCGTCCAGCAGCGGCCGCCAGCGCGCGCGGTCCAGGACGGCCGCCGTGCCGGGGTGCACCGCGTTCTCGTAGAAGCTGTACCGGCCGAACTCCTGCGTCAGCTTCGGGCTGTCCAGGTGCGCGTGGTCGCCGACCTCGCGCAGCGCCGTGTCCAGACCGCGGATCACGGCGTCGCGCACCGGGACCCGGTCGCCGGGCGCCGCGATCGTCGGATAGCTCGCGAGCGCCTCGTGGACCCCGTGCAGGGTCCGGTCGAGGTGCGCCAGGCCGGGCTGTTCGAGCCCCCGCAGCCAGGCGCGCAGATCGGCCACCGGGTCCGGGGCCTGGTCGGCGAGCGGCGGTACGAGCTCCAGCACGCCCAGCGTCACCAGGCGGCGCAGGAACGCGTCGACCTGCCGCCCGTCGGATGCCCGCGGCAGCAGCCGGTCCCGCAGCTCGCCCAGCGTGCCGCCGTGCGTGACCAGTTCCAGCACCCGGCGCAGGGTCGGGGTGAGGGCGAGGCTGTGCACGTGCTCGACGGGGCGGCGGCCCAGGAACACCAGCACGTCGTCGGCGACCGTGGCGCTCGGGTTCATCCGGACGCGGCAGGCGCCGACGATCTCCGGGCGTTCGTAGACGGCGCGCGCGATCCGGTGCAGCGAACCGATGCTGACCTCGGTGGCGGTCGCCGCGGCGAACCGTCCCGCCTCGGCCGGCCGCGCCGCGCGCCCCACGATGTCGTCGGACCGGCTCCAGGTGGCCAGGCCGCTGCTGGTGAACGTGGAGTACGGGCTGGTCTTCGCCGCCGAGCGGGCGAGGTACTGCGCGAGCCGCAGCACGCTCTGGCGCTGCGGGGCGCGCCCGGTGTCGGACCACTTGCGCAGGGCCAGGAACATGTCCGGGTTGGCGTGCACGAGGCCCAGTTGGAACGCGGGCAGGCCCGCCGCCGCGCGCAGCGCCTCGTAGCTCGCGGCCTGGTCTTCCGGGAGCTGCTCCTCCAGCGCCGCCAGCAGACCGTCGCGTTCGGAGAGCCGCGCCAGCCACTCCCGTACCGGAGGCACGAGGTCGTCGGGGAGGTCGGCCAGGCGCGCGGGGTCGACGCGGCGGCCCCGGTGCACGGCCCTGCGCACCGCGACGAGCCGCGCCTTGCGCTCCCCGTCGCCCGCGGCGCCGATCGCCGCGTGCAGCAGGTCCGACAGCTCGCCCTTCGCGCCGTCGATCTCGGCGCGCAGCCGCACCAGTTCCCCGGCGGTGTGCCAGCTCCGCGCGCAGCGCAGGCCGTCCAGCGCGGCGACCGGGCTTCCGGCGAGGCGCACCACGGCGGCCGGGCCGAGCCGGTAGCGCTCCGAGTCCGAACGGACCTCGTGCTCTTCTCGCAGGCTGTCCATCAGTCCACCGCCTCGGGTTCGACAGGAACGATCACCCGGCCGCCGGGACCGGTCCTGGCCAGCAGGATCTGGAAGACGGGGGTGTGGCGCTGCTCGGTGAGTCCGAGGGCCGCCCGTACCCCGTCCGCGTGGTACGCGTTGACGACCCGGCCGGACAGGCCCAGCGCCGCCGCCGCGACGCACACGCGGTGCGCGAGCAGCCCGGCCTCCTGGTTCAGCACGCGGTAGCCGCGGTCGCCGAAGGTGTCGAACGCCCAGTCGCGGTCGCCGACGAGATGGACGACGGCGTTCATGTCCCGGAAGACGGGGCCGGGGATGGTGACGCGCTCGATGGCGGTGATGGCGTCGGCGCCTTCGCCTTTTCCGGCCACCGGGTGGAGCGCGCCGGTGTCCGGTTCGAGCCGGTAGGCGCCCGGCGGAATCCCGACGAGGTCGCCGACCGTCAGATAGACCTCCAGCGGGACGTGCGCACCGGCCGGGACGACATCGCTGGTCACGCCCGTACGGATACGGGCGAGCCGCGTCCACAGCTCGACGCCGTCGACCTGCGAGGCGACCGGACGGAAGATGCCGGGGCCGGAGTCGCGGGCCCGCAGCACGGCCGCGAGGTTCGCCTCCGGGACCTCGGCCTCGGGCAGGGGCAGCGGCTCGGCCCCGGACCCGGCGGGCGTGAGCGGTACGGCCGTGGCGAAGGCGGCGGTGTCCGTGCGCCGGGACGCGCGGTTGACCTCCGTCATCGTCGGGCAGGCCCGCGCGACCGCCAGCCCGCTGCGCACCACGGGCGGATCGATCGGTTCGAGGGCGGCGGCCAGCGCGGCGGCCGTCTCCGCCACCGGTTGCCGCCGCATGCCGGCACCGGTCGTGTGGAGCGGCAGGACCAGCATGGCCGGCTCCTCGTCGCCGTCGAGCCCGAGCAGCTTGTGCACCGGCTCGTCGAGGAACTGGTGGTGCACCTGCGCCCGTAGCCCCATGGACCGCGCGACCAGGTCGAGGTTCCCGGCGAGCAGCCCGGTCTCCTGGGTGCACAGCCGGTAGGCGTACTCGCGGTAGATGTACGCGACCTTGTTGAACAGCGCGGAGAGCACGAACACGGCTTCCGGAGCGGCTTTTCCGTCGTCCTCGGTGCCCGTCGCCCTGGTCAGCAGCCGTCGGTGGTCGCCGTCCCGCAGCCGTACGAGCGCGTGGTGCGG
>NZ_JBHVHQ010000607.1:0-5339 GCF_042800135.1 Streptomyces sp. NPDC057654
GCCGTCGGCGGCGCGACCACTCCGCGTCGAACGAGAACACCGGTGTGCCCGCCAGGATCAGCGGCAGCCAGGCCATCAGATACGCGAGGTCGTTGCCGTAGTAGTACGGCTCCGTGGCCCAGCTGACGGTGAGCCACAGGGCGAGCGAGATCAGCGCGCCGCCGAGCGCCGCGAGCCGCCCCAGGATGCCGAAGAGGACGCCGATGCCGACGGCGAGTTCGCCGAAGGCGATGGCGTAGCCGAAGCCGACGGGGCTCTTGAGCGCCAGGTCGATCAGGGCGGGCACGGCCGAACTGTCGTGCACGCCGCGCATGAGGTCGCCGATGGAGTCCGGCCCGCTGTCCGACAGGAAGGCGGAATCGGTGAGTTTGTCGAGCCCCGCGTAGATGAAGGTGACGCCGAGGAAGACGCGCAGGGGCAGCAGCGCGTACCGGGCGGCGGCCGCCCGCAGGCCGCCGGGCCCACCGCCGTTGCCGCCGATCCCCGGTCCCATCGCCCGGTCCACATGTGCCATGACACCCGCCGCCTCTCCATGACCGTCAGCCTGTCCGTCGGTCCCTCGCCCCTGACCATACGTACGGCGGGGGCCGCGGGCTCAGAGCGCAACGGCCGCGACGGCGGCGGGTTTCAGTCGCAGACGGTGATCGGGTAGCGGTTGGTTTCGGCCCCGGCCGCCGTGATGACCTGCACCTCGGCCGGTCCCGGCTCGACGTCCACGGGGATCGGCACGGTCAGCGCCGCGTCGGTCGGGTTGGTGAAGCCGCCCGGCACCGGTACGAGCGGCACATGGACGTACACCGCGCCGATCCGCACGACCATCCGGGCCAGCCGGTCGGGGGTCCGCGCGCCGGGCGGCAGGAAGCCGGCGCCGCGGATCTCGATGTCGTCGCCGGTGCGGATCGGCCCGTCGAGGTCGCCCGCCTCCCGCGCCCGTACGACCGACAGAATCACCGGCCGCCCGCCCTCCGCGTACTTGCCCGCCACGTACACGGCCGCGCTGACGGCCATCAGCACCGCCAGGCCCCAGGGGATGTCGGGGAGTTGCTGCGGCCGGCGGGCGAGCCGCACGGCGGTGAGGGCCACGACGACGGCGCAGACCAGCGCGTACTGCACATCGCCGAAGCTGCCGCGCCCGGCGTCGTCGGTGAGCAGGTCGGCGGCGCGGGGCCGGTCCGCGCGGATCTTCTGGAGGCGCTGGGTCCGTACGCGCAGGGCGACGACGCGGCGTACGAGGACGACGACTGCGGAGGTCAGGGCGAGGACGCTCAACACTCCCCCGGCCCGCTCGATTTGCACCCCGCCCAGCAACTCCCGCTGGTCGGCCGCCCCCGAGGAGACGACCAGCTCGACGGCGATGAGCACCACCGCGAAGAGGACGAACAGGAGCCAGACGGCGGCGACGGCGCGGGAGGTGGAGAGGCGGTTGTCCGCGCCGATGAGGGGCGCGAGGAGGCCGCCGCGAGAGCGGTGCAGATGGGCGGCGAGGGTGAGCAGGGCCGCTGCGGCGACGGCCGCGACGATGGAGGCCGTACGGGCCGCCGTCCATCCCGTGCCGATCGCGGTCAGGGCCTGGCCGAGGAGCAGCGCGGCGCAGCCGCCCCAGACGGCGAAGACGGTGCGCCGCCGGACGAGGCAGTGCCAGGTCTCGCGCTCGGCGTGGGCGCGCTCGGCGAGGGCGCGGGCGGCCTGTGTCAGCTCGTCGGACACCCATTGGCGGGAGGCGCCGTCCGAGTGGGCGAGGGCGGCCGGTACGCCGTGCCCGGCGGCGAGTCGGTCGCGCCGGGCGGCGAACTCGGCGGCCGCGCGCCGGTGTCCGGTCCGGACGCTGTGCGGGCAGCTACCGCAGGCGCAGCCGCCGCCGTGCGCGCCCGCGTCCGCTTCGGCGTTCTCCGCCGTCTCCACAGCCACGCCGCAACGCCACCTCTCCCGCCCATGAGGGCTTCAACTTCCCGACAATGTCAGGGAATTGTGCCGCATTTGGAGAGCGCTTCAGCGCAACCGAACAGGCGTGCGGGGGCTGTCAGCCGAGCAACTCCGGCTCGCTGCGCGTGATCTGCTGGTAGAGGGGCTGGTAGTTGATCCAGGCGACGAGGTCGTTGCCGAGCTGTTCGCGGGTGTGCACGGCGCTCTTGTGGTCGATGAGTACGGGCTTCCCGGCGGCCTTGGCGGTGAGCTGCACCTGGCAGGACCGCTCCATGGTGATGAACCACCAGGCGGCGGCGTCGACCGAGTCGCCGACCGTGAGGAGCCCGTGATTGCGCAGGATGACGGCCTTGTGCGGCCCCAGCGCACTGGCGATGCGCCGCCCTTCCTCCTCGTCCACGACCACGCCGGTGTAGTCGTCGAAGAGGGCGTGGTCCTCGTAGAAGGCGCAGACGTCCTGCGTGATCGGGTCCAGGAGCTCCCCGAGGCAGGAGAGGGCGCGGCCGTAGGTGGAGTGGCTGTGGGCGGCGGCGACGACGTCGGGGCGGGCCTGGTGGACCTGGGAGTGGATCGCGAAGGCGGCCTGGTTGACGTGGTACCGCCCCTCGACGACCTGCCCCGCGTGGTTGACGAGAATGAGCTCGTCGACGGTGATGTGCTTGAAGGACATCCCGAACGGATTCACCCAGAAGCAGTCCGTGAACTCCGGGTCCCGCGCGGTGATGTGCCCCGCCACCCCCTCCTCGAACCCGAACCGCCCGAACAGCCGCAGCGCCGCCGCCAGCCGCTCCTTACGGTGCCGCCGCTCCTCGGCGACATCCTCGAACTTCGGCGGCATCGCGAACTGCAACTGATCAGTGGGTACGGGCTCCGGTGCCTGCGGCATGACGGCTCTCCTCCGGCGGTAGCGCGCGGTGTGTCTGTACGAGATATCTGTACGAGACGGAAGCTACCGCCCGGTATCGCCGGAGAACAGGGGTGGGCCGTCAGAGGTTGTCGATCTCGGTGAGGTCGATGTCGATGTCGAAGGGGGCGGTGAGCTTGAGGGTGTCGCGGTAGGTACCGGTGGGAATGTAGCTCTGCGTCTCCTGAGAGAGCTCGAAGGCATGCACGACCGGGGCGTGATCGAACCCGGCCTTCTCGACGATCCAGAAGTGCGGAATACCCGCCGCGGCGTACTTGTGCGGCTTGGTGTCGTGGTCACGGGCCTCGGAATCCGGCGAGACCACCTCGACGGCGAGCAGCACATCTCTGGCCTCGAAACGGGTCTGCTCTCGGTTCCTCACTGCCCCGGCCCGCACAACCATGACGTCCGGCTCCGGCCCGTTGTACCTGTCGATCACAACGGTCATCTCGCGCCGGACCTTCATCTCAGGTGGTGCCGTGCGGCGCAGACCCGCCACCAACATATCGATCACGATGCTGTGGAAATCCCGCTGCGGACTCACGAAAACCAGGCTCCCGTCGATCAGCTCAGTGTGCGGCGGGAGGTCGGGCAGCGTCAGCAGGTCGTCCACGGTGTAACCGTCCTGCGGCGGCACCGGCCAGTGGTGCGCGATCTCAGCGGTCATTAGTCCTCCCATGGACGGGATTCTGGGCCGTAGATCCAGCGTACCCAGGCGGAACGGCAATGCCGCCGCCCAAACGAATGAGCGACGGCGGCGGCGTTGACCTTCAGGTGGGGGAGGTCACTCCCACTCGATGGTGCCGGGGGGCTTGCTGGTGATGTCGAGGACGACGCGGTTGACCTCGTCGACCTCGTTGGTGATGCGGGTCGAGATGCGGCCCAGCACGTCGTAGGGCAGGCGGGACCAGTCCGCCGTCATGGCGTCCTCGGAGGAGACGGGACGCAGCACGATCGGGTGGCCGTACGTGCGGCCGTCGCCCTGGACGCCGACGGAGCGGACGTCGGCGAGGAGGACGACCGGGCACTGCCAGATCTCGCGGTCCAGGCCGGCCGCCGAGAGCTCCTGGCGGGCGATGGCGTCGGCCTCGCGCAGCAGGTCCAGGCGCTCCTTGGTGACCTCGCCGACGATGCGGATGCCGAGGCCGGGGCCGGGGAAGGGCTGGCGCTGGACGATGGCGTCCGGCAGGCCCAGCTCCGTGCCGACCATGCGGACCTCGTCCTTGAAGAGCTGCCGCAGCGGCTCGACGAGCTGGAACTCCAGGTCCTCGGGGAGCCCGCCCACGTTGTGGTGGGACTTGATGTTGGCGGTGCCGGCGCCGCCGCCGGACTCGACCACGTCCGGGTAGAGCGTGCCCTGGACGAGGAACGCGACGTCCTCGCCGGCCGCGCCCGCCTCGGCCACCAGCTCCGCCTGCGCCTGCTCGAAGACGCGGATGAACTCCCGGCCGATGATCTTCCGCTTCTGCTCGGGGTCGCTGACCCCGGCGAGCGCGGTCAGGAACCGCTCCTCCGCGTCGACGACCTTCAGCTGTACGCCCGTGGCCGCCACGAAGTCCTTCTCGACCTGCTCCGTCTCACCCTTGCGCTGGAGCCCGTGGTCGACGTACACGCAGGTCAGCTGGGAGCCGATGGCCCGCTGGACGAGCGCCGCGGCGACCGAGGAGTCCACGCCGCCGGACAGCGCGCAGATCGCCCGCTTCGACCCGACCTGCTCGCGGATCGCGGCGACCTGCTCGTCGACGACATTGGTGGTCGTCCAGTTGGGCTCGATGCCCGCGCCGCGGTACAGGAAGTGCTCCAGGACCTGCTGCCCGTGGGTGGAGTGCATGACCTCGGGGTGGTACTGCACGCCGTACAGCTTGAGCTCGTCGTTCTCGAACGCCGCGACCGGCACGACGTCCGTCGAGGCCGTGACCGTGAAGCCCTCCGGCGCCGCCGAGCAGGCGTCGCCGTGCGACATCCACACGGGCTGCTCGGCGGGGGTCCCCTCGAAGAGGGTCGAGCCGGGCCGGGAGACCGACAGCGGCGTACGGCCGTACTCGCGGGCCCCGGTGTTGTCGACGGTGCCGCCGAGCGCCGTGGCCATCAGCTGGAAGCCGTAGCACATGCCGAAGACCGGCACCCCGGCCTCGAAGAGCGAGCGGTCGACGGTCGGCGCGCCCTCGGCATACACCGACGAGGGACCGCCGGAGAGGATGATCGCCTTCGGCTTCCTGGCGAGCATCTCGGCCACCGGCATGGTGGACGGGACGATCTCGCTGTAGACCCGCGCCTCACGGACGCGGCGGGCGATGAGCTGGGCATACTGCGCGCCGAAGTCGACGACCAGAACGGTGTCGGGGGCGGCGGCAGGGGACGCTGAGGGCACTTCGGCGGCCTTCCGGCGGTGGATCGGGGGGTTGGACTTTCGATTCTAACGGGCACATACTGAGCCCCATGTTCACGCACTCGACCTTCGTCTTTACCTATGGCACCGGCCCGTCCGGCTGCCATGGTCGTGCTGCTTGAT
>NZ_JBHVHQ010000608.1:0-5338 GCF_042800135.1 Streptomyces sp. NPDC057654
CCACAGGACCTTGCGTCGCCCCGCACTCTCGTGCGGCTGCGAAGCAAGACTCTACAGCAGCTCAGGGGGTGCGGTCGAACCAGTCGCTCAGGGGGCCGCCTCGTCGATCGCCTTGACGATCCGCTTGTCCGAAACCGGGTACGCCGTGCCCAGCGCGTGCGCGAAATAGCTCACCCGCAGCTCCTCGATCATCCAGCGGATGTCCAGGACCTGCTGCGGCACCGGCCGCCCCTTCGGCAACTGCTCCAGCAGCCACGCGTACTCGTCCCGCATCTCCTTCACCTTCTCCAGCCGGGCGCGGTCCCGCTGGGCGTTGGTGGGGAGCTGCTGGAGCCGCCGGTCGACGGCCACCAGGTAGCGCATCAGGTCGGGCAGCCGCCGGGTGCCGTGGGCCGTGACGAACCCCGGCCTGATCAGCTCGGCCAACTGCTCCTTGATGTCGGTCAGCGACGGTACGAGCACCAGCGAGGTGGTCGCCTTCAGCCGGCGCTCGCACGCCTGCCAGGCCGCGAGGACCTCCTGCACCTTGCGGATCGCGTCCAGCGTCGCGTCGGTGATGTCCGCCCGTACCGCGTCGAAGAGCTTGCGGAACGATTCCTCGTCCCAGGCCGGGCCGCCGCGCGCCGCGATCAGCCGGTCCGCGGCGGCGGACACGCAGTCCTCGAAGAGCGCCGCGATCGAGCCGTGCGGATTGCGCGAGAGCGCGAGCTTCTGCTGGTTGGACAGCTTGTCCTGGGCGAACTTCGCCGGATTCGACGGCAGGTTCAGCAGGATCAGCCGGCGCGTGCCGCGCCACATCGCCTGCCGCTGCTCCGGCTCCGTGTCGAAGAGCTTCACGGCCACCGACGCGCCCTCGTCGACCAGCGCCGGGTACGCCTTCACCGGCTGGCCCGCCCGCCGGGTCTCGAAGGTGCGCGGCAGCGTGCCCACCGTCCACGACGTGAGCCCGGAGCGCTGTTCCGGGCCGCCGCCTCCCGAGGTCTCCGCGGCCTGCTCGAAGGCCTTGGTGATGGCCGCCCGGGTCTTCGGCTTGAGGGCGAGGCGCAGCGCCTCCAGGTCCTTCTCCTCGGCGATCTTGCGGCGGCGCTCGTCGACGACCCGGAACGTGATCTTCAGATGGTCCGGGACCCGGCCGAGATCGAAGTCGTCCGGCTCCATCCGCACGCCCACCATCCGCTGGAGCTCCCGCGTCAGCGTGGTCGTCAGCGGCTCCTGGAGCGGCGTCGCGCGCTCCAGGAACGCCTTGGCGAAGTTCGGCGCCGGCACGTAGTTGCGGCGGATCGGCTTGGGCAGCGACCGGATCAGCTCGGTGACCAGGTCCTCGCGCAGCCCCGGGATCTGCCAGTCGAAGCCCTCGGCGGACACCTGGTTGAGGACCTGGAGCGGGATGTGGATGGTCACGCCGTCCGCGTCCGCGCCCGGCTCGAACTGGTAGGTGACCTTGAACTTCAGCCCGCCCTGCCGCCAGGTGTCCGGATAGTCGTCCTTGGTGACCTGCTCGGCGTTCTCGTTGATGAGCATGGACTGCTCGAAGTTGAGCAGCTCCGGCTCCTCGCGGTGCTTGCGCTTCCACCACGAGTCGAAGTGCGCCCCCGACACGACGTCGTCCGGCAGCCGCTCGTCGTAGAAGTCGAAGAGCGTCTCGTCGTCCACCATGATGTCGCGGCGGCGGGCCCGGTGCTCCAGCTCCTCGACCTCGCCGAGCAGCTTGCGGTTGTCGTGGAAGAACTGGTGGTGCGTGCGCCAGTCGCCCTCCACCAGCGCGTTGCGGATGAAGAGGTCGCGGCTGGTCTCCGGGTCGATGCGCCCGTAGTTGACCTTCCGCTGCGCGACGATCGGCACGCCGTACAGCGTCACCCGCTCGTACGCCATCACCGCCGCCTGCTTCTGCTCCCAGTGCGGCTCGCTGTACGTGCGCTTGACCAGGTGCTGGGCGAGCGGCTCGACCCACTCCGGCTCGATCTTCGCGTTGACCCGCGCCCACAGCCGGGAGGTCTCCACCAGCTCCGCCGACATGATCCAGCGCGGCGGCTTCTTGAAGAGGGCCGACCCCGGGAACACCGCGAACTTGGCGCTGCGCGCGCCCAGGTACTCGTTCTTCTCCGCCTCTTTCAGGCCGAGGTGCGAGAGCAGTCCGGACAGGAGCGCCGTATGGACGCGGTCGGGGGCCGCGTCCTCCTCGGAGAGGTGGATGCCCATCGTCTTGGCGACCGTACGCAGCTGGCTGTAGATGTCCTGCCACTCGCGTATCCGCAGGTAGTTCAGGAATTCGCCGCGGCACATGCGCCGGAAGGCCGACGACGACAGCGCCTTCTGCTGCTCGCGCACATAGCGCCACAGATTCAGGAAGGCGAGGAAGTCGCTGCTCTCGTCCTTGAACCGGGCGTGCTGCTGGTCCGCCTGCGCCTGCTTGTCGGAGGGCCGTTCGCGGGGGTCCTGGATGGAGAGCGCCGCGGCGATCACCATGACCTCGCGGACGCAGCCGTTCCGGTCGGCCTCCAGGACCATCCGGGCGAGGCGCGGGTCCACCGGCAGCTGCGAGAGCTTGCGGCCCATCGGGGTGAGCCGCTTCTTGACGTCCTTCTGCTTCGGGTCGATCGCGCCCAGCTCGACCAGCAGGTCCACGCCGTCCTTGATGTTGCGGCGGTCCGGCGGGTCGATGAAGGGGAACTTCTCGATGTCCCCGAGCCCGGCGGCGGTCATCTGGAGGATGACGGAGGCCAGGTTCGTACGGAGGATCTCCGCGTCCGTGAACTCCGGGCGGGAGTCGAAGTCGTCCTCGGAGTAGAGGCGGATGCAGATGCCGTCGCTCGTACGGCCGCAGCGGCCCTTGCGCTGATTGGCGCTGGCCTGCGAGACCGGTTCGATCGGCAGCCGCTGGACCTTGGTGCGGTGGCTGTAGCGGGAGATCCGGGCCGAGCCGGGGTCGATCACGTACCGGATGCCGGGCACGGTCAGGGAGGTCTCGGCGACATTGGTCGCCAGAACGATTCGCCGCCCCTGATGGCGCTGGAAGACCCGGTGCTGCTCGGCGTGCGAGAGGCGCGCGTACAGCGGCAGGATCTCGGTGGATCTGAGCTTCTTCTTCTCCAGGGCGTCCGCGGTGTCGCGGATCTCGCGCTCGCCGGAGAGGAAGACCAGGATGTCGCCGAAGCCGTCGCCCTCGCGCTGGAGCTCGTCCACGGCGTCGCAGATCGCGGTGATCTGGTCCCGGTCGCTGTCCTCGGACCCCTCCTCCAGCAGCGGCCGGTAGCGCACCTCCACCGGGTACGTACGGCCGCTGACCTCCACGATCGGCGCGCTCTTTTCGCCGTCGTCGGCCACCGTGGCGAAGGAGCCGAAGTGCCGGGCGAAGCGCTCCGGGTCGATGGTCGCCGAGGTGATGACGACCTTCAGGTCCGGGCGGCGCGGCAGCAGCTGGGCCAGATAGCCGAGGATGAAGTCGATGTTGAGGCTGCGCTCGTGCGCCTCGTCGATGATGATCGTGTCGTACTGGCGCAGCTCGCGGTCGGTCTGGATCTCCGCGAGCAGGATGCCGTCCGTCATCAGCTTGACGAGCGTGTCGCCGCCGACCTGGTCGGTGAAGCGGACCTTCCAGCCGACGGCCTCGCCCAGCGGGGTGTTCAGCTCCTCGGCGACGCGCTCGGCGACGGTCCGGGCCGCGAGCCGGCGCGGCTGGGTGTGGCCGATCAGCCCTCTGACGCCGCGGCCCAGCTCCAGACAGATCTTGGGGATCTGGGTGGTCTTGCCGGAGCCGGTCTCACCGGCGACGATCACGACCTGGTGGTCGCGGATGGCCGCCAGGATCTCGTCCTTCTTCTGGCTGACCGGGAGCTGCTCGGGGTAACTGATCTTCGGGACGGCCTCGCGGCGGGCGGCCACCCGCAGCTCGGCCGTGTCGACGTCGGCCGCGATCTCGGCCAGTACGGCCGAACGGGCCTCGGGTTTACGGATACGGCGCGCGCCGTCGAGCCGGCGGCCCAGCCGCTGCTGATCGCGCAGCATCAGGTCGGGGAGCCGCTCCAGGAGGGCGGGCAGGGCGGGGGCAGGCTGACTGGACATACGTCCTCCAGGATCTCACCTCCCGGAAAAGACTGGCGAACCATTTGTGGCCTGCGAACCCAACCGAGAATGTCCCCTATAGGTGCTTTAGCGTGGCCTTATGGATGATCAACAGGACGACCAGGAGACTTCTTCGCACGGCGAGACCCCCGCGCACGGCGCCCACGGCAAGCCCCCCAGCAGGGCGGACCGGTGGATCGCCTTCAAGAACTCGCCGTTCCTGCCCGCGACGGTGCTGCTGTTCATCCTCGCCGCCGCGGCCGGGCTCTTCGCGGGCTCGTACACCTACACGATGGCCAACCCCACCCCGCACCACATCCCCACCGCCGTCGTCGGGGGCAAGGACACCCCGCGCGGCAAGGCGTTCATCGGCGGCATGGAGAAGGCCCTCAACGCATCCCTGAAGCTGCACGACTACTCCTCGTACGAGGAGGCCCGCCGCGCCGTCGACGAGCAGCAGGTCTTCGCCGTCCTCAACGTCGACGACGGCCGCGTCCGTCTCGACGTGTCGGGCGCCTCCGGGGCCACCGTCGCCCAGGTGCTCACCCAGGCCGGCCCGAAGGTCGGCGAGGCGGTCGGGGTGCCGGTGACCGTCAAGGACGTCAAGCCGCTCCAGGACGGCGACCCGCGCGGCCTCGCGCTCTTCTACATCTCGCTGGCCGCCGTCATCATCGGCTTCGTCGGGGCCATTCAGCTCAGCGTGCACGCCAGAGGGCTCAATCCGGCCGAGCGGATCGCCTTCACCGCCGCGTACGCGCTGCTCGGCGCCTTCGCCATCGCCGCGGTCGTGGACTGGCTGCTGGGCGCGCTGGACCTGCCGTTCGTCGAGTCCTGGCTGATCCTGGCGTTCACGATGTTCACGTCGGGCATGGTCTTCACGATGTTCAACACCCTCATCGGCCGCTGGGCGATGATCCCCACCTGGGGCGTGATGGTGCTGCTCGGCAACCCGTCCTCGGGCGGCGCCGTGTCCTGGCCGCTGCTGCCGTCCGTACTCGGCGAGATCGGCCGCTGGCTGCCGCCGGGGGCATCCGTGAACGCGCAGCACACCGCGGTCTACTTCGGTCGCTACCAGCACGCCTTCCCGTTCGTGGTGCTGGCCGTCTGGGCGGTCGTGGCCACGACGGTCTTCTGGATCTGGCGCCACCGGCACCCCGGCGGCCGGCCCGCCGTACGGTCGCACGCGCACGCCCACGCCGCGTCGCCGTCCGGCTGAACCGGGAGGCCCACGCGTACGCGCGCGCGTGGGCGTACGCATGGGCCCGTACAACGCGAC
>NZ_JBHVHQ010000609.1:0-5319 GCF_042800135.1 Streptomyces sp. NPDC057654
GGCCATACCGAGGCGCAGATGGACGGCTTCTTGCGCACTCTCGTCGCTTACCGGCGGCGGCTCGGGGTCTGACGCGAACTCACGGCGGGAGACGAGAGACGGGTGACGGGAGAAGGCGGGAGATGTGCCGTGGGCAGGATGGTTCTGAGAGGCAGGCGGCGGCCATGAGCGGCGTCCTCGACCGTTTCCGGCTCGACGGCCGCGTCGCCGTCGTCACCGGCGCCTCCTCCGGGCTGGGCGCCGCCTTCGCCACCGCGCTGGCCGAGGCCGGGGCCGATGTGGTGCTCGGGGCGCGGCGGGCCGGGCGGCTGGAGGCGGTGCGTACGGCTGTCGAGAAGCTCGGCCGCCGGGCCGTCGCCGTACGGGCCGACGTGGCCGAACCCGCGGACTGCCGCGCTCTGGTGGACGCGGCCGTGCGCGCGTTCGGGCGGGTGGACATTCTGGTCAACAACGCGGGGATCAGCGGTGAACGGCCCGCGGTGGAGGAGTCGCCGGAGGAGTTCCGCGAGGTCATCGACGTCAATCTCAACGGCGCCTACTGGATGGCGCAGGCCGCGGGCGCGGTGATGCCGCCGGGCAGCGCCATCGTCAACGTCTCCAGCATCCTGGCTCTGGTCACGGGCGGTCTGCCGCAGGCCGCCTACACGGCGTCCAAGGCCGGGCTGCTCGGGCTCACCCGTGATCTCGCCCAGCAGTGGACCCCCGCCAAGGGCATCCGCGTGAACGCCCTCGCGCCGGGATTCTTCGCCTCGGCGATGACCGACGGCTACGCCGAGGGCTATCTCGATGCGATGATGCCGCGGGTGCTGGCCGGCCGTGTCGGGGAGCCCGAGGAACTCGCCGCGGCGCTGGTCTTCCTCGTCTCCGACGCGGCGTCCTACGTCACCGGGACGACCCTGACGGTCGATGGGGGCACGCACATCGCGTAGTGACAGGGACGGCGCGTTCCAGAAGGAATCTGCGAGCGGATGTGTCCATGGTGTCGATGCCGGTCAGTGAGCGACGCGTTCGGGTCCGTCCCGGTGAGTTCCACGCCCCGGGGAGCCCGCGATGACGACGGAGCCGACCGCCCGTTCCGTTCCGCGTGAACCGCTCGGCGACGCGCGCCTGCGCCGCCTGGTCGTGGGCCAGGGGCTGGCGGCCGTGGTCGACGCGCTGTTCCTGGTGTGGCTCACGCTGTTCGTACTCGAACTGTCGGAGCCCGGTATCACCACGGGGTTCGTGCTCGTAGCCGTGGCGCTGCCGCGGGCGGCGCTCCTGCTTCCCGGGGGTGTCCTGGTCGACCGCCTCGGCCCCGCCCGTATCGCGGCCGCCGCCTCCTGGCTCCGGGTCGCCGTCCTGCTCGCCCTCGGCCTGCTGGTCGCTCTCACCTCGCCGTCGGTGACGGCGGTCGCGCTGCTCGCCGCGCTGCTGGGCGTCGCCGACGCCGCGTACTTCCCGGCGGCGCTGGCGCTGCTGCCGGCCGTCGTGCCGACCGCGAAGCTCACCCGGGTCAACGCGCTGGTGCAGGGCGCGGAGTCGGGGGGCGACCTGGTCGGTCCGGCGGTGGCCGCCGGGGTGATCGCCGCGGTCGGCTTCGAGGCGACGCTCGGCGGGATCGCGGCGATGGCGGCGCTGGCCGCGGTCGCCCTCAGCACGCTCGTCCGCGTCGTACGACGCGGCGAAGGCACCGGGGACGGAACCGCCCCCGCGACCGGCGATGGGGAACCCTCCAGCAGCGCACGCGCCCTCGGCGCGGGCTTGGGATACGCCTGGCGCGAGCCGCTGGTGCGGGGGATGCTGGCGGCCGTCGCCATGATCAACATCGCGGTGGTGGGCCCCGTGCTCGTAGGCGGCGCGGTACTCGCCGATCAACGCCTCGGCGGCGCGGGGTCCCTGGGCGTCGTCCTCTCCGGCTTCGGCGCCGGCTCGCTGGCCGGTTCGCTGACGGCCGGGTGGCGACCGCCCGCCCGGCGCGGCTGGACCGTGGTCGGCGGGGTCGCGGCGATCGGCGCGGGCGTGGCCGGACTCGCCGCCGCCACCCATGTCGTCACCGCGACGGCGGTCGTCTCGCTCGTCGGCATCGGGTCCGCGTTCCTCGGCGTGGTCATCGTGGCCACGCTCCAGGAACGGGTGCCGGAGCGGCTGCTGGGCCGGGTGCTCAGCCTCGTCGTACTGGCCACGGTGGCATTCGACCCGTTCTCCTACGTGATCGCGGGCGTCCTGCTCCCGTACGGCACGACGACGCTGTTCCTGGTCTGCGGCAGCGCCGTCCTGGCCTGCGCCGCGCTGGTGGCGACGAGCCCGGCGATCCGCTCCTTACGCTGACGCTCCCCCGCGCCCCGCAGCGGAACCGAACCCGAGCCAGGTATGCCGGTTCCTCCACCAGCACCATCCGACCTTGGGCGCACCGCGCCGCTCGCGTCCGTCCCGCCCCGTTCCATTACTGATCCAGATCGCCGGAGTACGAGCGTCCAGCGCGCCGTTCGCCTTCCGCAGCCGCGACCCGATGGTCATGAAGCACCGATTCCGCTCCAGCGCCGCCGGCTGCTGGAGCACCCACTGAATCCCCTCAGCGAGCAGCAACGGACTACGCCCCTCCGCAGCGAGCGCGGGCAGCGCCTCCTCCGGGCTCCAATTGGCCATACGGTCGCCGCGGTCGAGACCGGTGACGACGTAGAGCGGTTCGTCGGGCAGCTCGACGCCGCAAGGGGCGAACTGATCGACGTCCGCCATATCGACGACGACAAACCCGCGCTTCCCGTCACGCCTGAGCAAGGGCGCGAGCACGGAGGCGGGTACACGGTCCGGATGAACCGCGAGCAGGGCGTCTCCGTCTTCGCGACCACCCTCCTCGGCGAAGGCACGTACCTCCTCCGCGGAAATTCCCGCGAGTTCATGCACCGCAAGCTCGATCAGCCGCTCCGCCTGTTCGGCGAGCGGCGGAAGGGACGGCACGACGGCGACGGCGGATGAGGCAGACGAGGCGCATGAGGTATCGGACAAGGCACTCCCCGGTTTCACGACACGAAGCACTGGACCTGAGACCCAACGAGACGGCCCGCCGAAGCGTTCCCGCCCCCCGGCGCTGTCGTGGCAACCGGAACCGCCTCCCGAAGCTCGCGGGCAGGTCAGCTCAGCTAACTGGGGAGGACGGCGGTGTCACTGCCGTCCTCCCCGTGGGGACTGGCCGCTCCCGTGCAGCACCTGGCCCTGGCCCCTGGCGCAGTCGCTGGGGCCGGTCGGTCAGTTGAGGAAGAACTTGACCTCGTGGCCTTCCAGAGGGTCCGGGGAGGTGGCGAGGACGTTGGTGAGGAAGCGGCTGTGGGTTGTGGGGTCGTACGCGTACTTGGACTGGGCGACGTCGTGCTTGATGACGACGGTGCGCAGGTAGCCCTGGTAGGTGAACGCCCTGTTGCCGGCCGGGACGGCGAACTGGATGGTTTCCGTCGTGACCTTGGAGTACTGCTCGGTGAACGAGATGCTGAAGCCCACCGTCAGCGATGCCTTGACGACCTCGAAGCTGACTTCGACGGTCGACTCCAGGGAGAGGGTCGTGGTCGTCGACAGCGTGAATCCGGTTTCGATGCTCTTGGAGTACTCCGAGGAGGCCGCGGAGCCGGTGTTGTCGATGCAGCCGATGTTCTGAAGGTCGGGGGTGTAGAGGACGAGCGCTTTCCGCTCGGTCGACGTCGAGTAGAAGATGAGGGACCTGTCGAAAACGCTTTTGCTCGCGGCGGGCAGCTTGCTGTAGATCTCCAGTTTCGGCTTCGGGATGGGCTCACTGGCCTGCGCTGCGGGCGACTGTGCGGCGGGCGTCTCTTGGTCGCTCATGACAGGTGCCTTCCGGTCAGTTGGCCAGGTTCCGGTCTTCGGTGAGCTGGTCCTCGAACGTGGTGGTGTTCGCGGGCTCCTTGTAGACGGAGCGGTACCGCAGCGCGCGCACCCAGACTTCCAGTTGGGTGTCGTGCTTCGTGCCGCCTTTCTTGTCCTTCCGCTTGTACCGCTGAATGCGCAGGCGCCAGTTGACGGAGAGCACGCCGATCCCGCTGGTGTGGGTGACGTCTTCGCTGTCCACCCAGGGGTCCAGGGCCAGGAATACGAGGATTTCCTCGTCCTTCCCGTCCTTCCGGGAGTCGTAGTTCTCCGCGCTCTGCTCCTGGAGGGGGCCGATCTGGTTGGCGAGCATGGCCTCCAGGTTCTGCCGCTGAAGCCCTTCCACCACGGCGGCCGACGCGACGAGCCCGACCTCCTTGTACTTCTCCTTGATCGCGTCCACGGTGGAGAATTCGCCCCGGTAGTTCTCGGACTTCTTGCCGGTGACTCCCCAGCGCTTTCCGGGCTGGTCCCCCGGGTGCGCGTTGTTCTTGTCCGTCTTCTCCTGCCGTTGCTCCAGCCGCTGGAACCTGGTCACGTTCACGATCTCGGCGAGCGTGCCGGCGTACTCGCCGACGATTTTGTCGCCGTCCGGAACCCAGGTGCCCGTGGAAGTCGGCACGATGTTCCGCGCGACCAGTTCGGACACGAGCAGCAGGCCCGCCGGATTGTTGTCCGCGAACCTCTCGACGAAACGCGGGTCGGAGGGATGCACACCGGCCAGTTGCCGCAGGAAGTGGGCGCCGCCGGGGTTGTCCTCGGTGACCGACTCGAAGAACTCAGCGGCGCCGGGGTGTTTGCGGGCCCGCTCGGTGACCTGGTCCAAGGCGTCGCGGGTGAGTACGGACACCTCGTCGACGAAGTCCTCGGCGTGGCGGGAGAAGGACTGCCGCAGTCCTTCCTTCCGCTTTCCGATCAGAAATGATTCGAGTTTGCCCGTGCTGGGGAGCTCCGCACGCACCTCGCTGATGAACTGATGCAGATAGTCGTCTCCCGTCTGCTCACAGGTCAGACCGATACTGTGCAGATCATCTCGGAGGCTGTGGACCTCGACCTTGGTCGGGTCGGCCGCGACGACCGGGAGGTATTCCCTCCTTTTCGGAATGGGCTCACTCTTTGCTTGCGCCGCCATGGTCACGCCCTTTCTGAGGGATGATGGCAGGAACCCCTGGCCCGCAGTCCACCTCCCGGCGAAGCCACGCGGCAAGCCGGGACAGCCGCTTCGGGCCACGCCCTTCTGTCGTGAATTCGCCTTTCTGGCAGGGCAGTTGACGCGGAGGATCGCTCGGCGGGCGGGGCGGCTTCCGCGCTGTTCCACCTGCGGCGGAGCTTCCAGCGGAAACCGGGTCAGGACGCTCGTACACCTTCGCGTCGGCTCGCGGCGACCCGGACACGGCGTGCGGCGACGGCCGTCGACGCGGAACTCGTCGGGGGAACCGTCCGGTTGTTGGCCGACCACGATGG
>NZ_JBHVHQ010000610.1:0-5310 GCF_042800135.1 Streptomyces sp. NPDC057654
AGGCTGCCGCGCAGGCGCCCCCGGCCGACGAGGTATGGGAGCTGCCGGGCGGGCGGCGATGCATACGGGCCGCGGCGGCGGAGCCGATCGGGGGGTGGCCGGGGCGGCCGGGGACCCCGATGTTGGTGCGGGTGCCGGTGACTACATAGCCCTTGACGCCGCCGGCGAGCGCGTTGCGCACGGCGCCGATGTCGTCGGCGGCGGACAGCGCCAGGCCGTTCGGCCAGCCCGCGGCGCGGGTCTCGGAGAGCAGCGTGAGACCGGAGCCGTCGGGGAGGTGGACGTCGGCGACGCAGATGTCGCGCGGGTTGCCCACCCGGGGACGGGCCTCCGCGATGGACGACGCCTCGATGACGTCTCGCACACCGAGCGCCCACAGATGGCGGGTGACGGTGGAGCGGACTCGGGGGTCGGCCACGACGACCATGGCCGTCGGCTTGTTCGGGCGGTAGGCGACCAGGCTCGAAGGTTGCTCTAGAAGAACAGACACCAGGCCTCCTGGGGGAGTGGCGGGACGGTGCCGGCTTGGGGGATAAGCCGGAGTGATCACTTGGATCGGTCACAAGGTCCTTCGGCAGCTACCTGGCCCGGCTTTAGAGAATGATCACGAATTGATGAGTAACAATTCGGGCAAATCGGACGGTTGATCGATCATCGTCCTTGCGGTCCGCGCCGCTGCGGCAGCGAGACCACCCCGGCGTCCACCGGGCCCCCCGGCGGCAGCCCCGCGATCTGGCAGAGCAGATCGCACCACGCGGCCAGGTGCGCCGCCGTGTCCGGCACCCCGTCCAGCGCCGTCGGCGACCACGACGCCCGGATCTCGATCCGCGTCGACGGCTCCCGGTCCGCGAGCCCCCCGAAATAGTGCGAGCCCGCCCGCGTCACCGTGCCGCCCGGCGCCCCGTACGGCACCCGCCGCGCCTCCAGCGCGCCCGTCAGCCACGACCAGCACACCTCCGGCAGCAGCGGGTCGTCCGCCATCTCCGGCTCCAGGTCCGCCTGAAGGATCGTCACCAGCCGGAAGGTCCCGTGCCACGCCTCGTGGCCGTTCGGGTCGTGCAGCAGGATCAGCCGGCCGTCCGCCAGCTCCTCCTCCTCCACCACGACCGCCGCCTCCAGCGCGTACGAATACGGCGCGAGCCGCTGGGGCGGCGGCGTCGGATCGATTTCGATCTCCGGGCGGAGCCGCACTCCTTGCAGCCCGGCAACCGCCTGCCGGAAAGCGGTCGGGGAGCTCTCCCCGTCCGCGCCGTCCGGACCTTCCGAGAGGTGTCCCTGCGCCGCAGCCATGCCCGGAAGACTAGGCGGAACGAGCCCTTCTTCCGGGGAGGGACACCCGATGGGCGGGTCACTCGTTCGGCCCGTGCGAAGATTTGGGGCATGAGTGCGTCCCAGAGGCCGGAAGGCCAGCAGCAGACCGGCCGCGACGCGGCGCCTTCCGCCCCGGAATCCGTCCAGGCCGTCCAGGAATCCGCCTTCCTGCGGGCGTGCCGGCGCGAGCCCGTACCGCACACCCCGGTCTGGTTCATGCGGCAGGCGGGGCGCTCGCTGCCCGAGTACCGCAAGGTCCGCGAGGGCATCGCGATGCTCGACTCCTGCGCCCGTCCCGACCTCGTCACCGAGATCACCATGCAGCCGGTCCGCCGGCACGGCGTGGACGCCGCCGTCTACTACAGCGACATCGTCGTACCCCTCAAGGCCATCGGCATCGACCTCGACATCAAGCCCGGCGTCGGGCCCGTCGTCGAGCAGCCGATCCGCACCCGCGCCGACCTCGCGCGGCTGCGCCCCCTCGAACCGGACGACGTGCGGTACGTGACCGAGGCCGTCACGATGCTCACCGGCGAGCTGGGCGCGACCCCCCTCATCGGCTTCGCGGGCGCGCCCTTCACCCTCGCGAGCTACCTCATCGAGGGCGGGCCCTCCCGCAACCACGAGCACACCAAGGCGCTCATGTACGGCGACCCGGAGCTCTGGGCCGACCTGCTGGACCGCCTCGCCGACATCACCGCGGCCTTCCTCAAGGTGCAGATCGCGGCGGGCGCCTCGGCGGTTCAGCTCTTCGACTCCTGGGTCGGCGCGCTCGCCCCCGCCGACTACCGCCGCTCCGTCATGCCGGCCTCCGCCAAGGTCTTCGACGCCGTCGCCGGGCTCGGCGTGCCGCGCATCCACTTCGGCGTCGGCACCGGCGAGCTCCTCGGCCTCATGGGCGAGGCGGGCGCGGACGTCGTCGGCGTCGACTGGCGCGTCCCGCTGGACGAGGCGCGGCGGCGTGTGGGCCCCGGCAAGGCGCTCCAGGGCAACCTCGACCCCGCCGTGCTCTTCGCACCGCGCGAGGCAGTCGAGGCCAAGACGGACGAGGTACTCGACGCCGCCCGCGACCTCGACGGCCACATCTTCAACCTCGGCCACGGTGTGCCCCCGAACACCGACCCCGGCGCGCTGACCGCCGTCGTCGAGTACGTGCACGAGCAGACCGCGGGCACGTGACCCCGCCCCCCGCCGCCGGGCTGTCCTGAAGCAGCCCGGCACGGGTGGGCCGAGGCCGGTGACCTGGTCTCAGTGCGCCCGTACGTCCGCCGCTACCGCCGCCGTGGCCTTGCGGGCGGCCACCAGGACCGGGTCCCACACGGGCGAGAACGGCGGCGCGTACCCGAGGTCGAGCGCCGTCATCTGCTCCACCGTCATCCCGGCGGTGAGCGCGACCGCCGCGATGTCCACGCGCTTGGCCGCCCCCTCCCGGCCGACGATCTGCACGCCGAGCAGCCGGCCCGTACGGCGCTCCGCGAGCATCTTCACGTGCATCGGCCGCGCGCCGGGGTAGTAGCCCGCGCGGCTCGTCGACTCGATCGTCACGCTCACGAACTGGAGCCCGACGTCCTTGGCCTGCGCCTCCAGCAGGCCCGTACGCGCGATCTCCAGGTCGCACACCTTGGAGACGGCCGTGCCGACCACGCCCGGGAACGCCGCGTAGCCGCCGCCGATGTTCGCGCCGATGACCTGGCCGTGCTTGTTGGCGTGCGTGCCCAGCGCGATGTGCCGGGTGCGCCCCGAGATCAGGTCCAGGACCTCCACGCAGTCGCCGCCCGCCCAGATGTCCTCGTGGCCGCGCACCCGCATCGACAAGTCGGTCAGCAGCCCGCCCGAGGGGCCCAGCGGCAGCCCGGCCGCGCGCGCCAATTCGGTCTCGGGGCGCACTCCGAGGCCGAGGACCACCAGGTCCGCCAGGTACTCGTCGTCGTCCGTCGCCACCGCCCGTACGCGGCCGTTCCCACCGGTCAGGATCTTGGTGACCTTCGCGCCCCGCACCGTCTCGATGCCCAGTCCGCACATCGCCTCGTGCACGAGCGCGCCCATGCCGGGGTCCAGTGTCGGCATCGGCTGCTCGTCGCGGGTCAGGACCGTCACCGCGTAGCCGCGGCGGATCAGCGCCTCGGCCATCTCCACGCCGATGTAGCCCGCGCCGACGACCACCGCGCGGCGGCCCTCCGTCTTCTCCAGCCCGCCGAGGGCGTCGAGCAGCGCCTGGCCGTCGTCGAGGGTCTGCACGCCGTGCACGCCCGGCGCGTCGATGCCCGGCAGGGGCGGGCGCACCGGCCGCGCGCCGGTGGCGATCACCAGCTTGTCGTAGCCGTGCCACCGCTCGTCGCCGCCTGCCGCCGCGTCCGCGTCGACGTCGCGGACCCGGACCCGGCGGCCCGCCACGTCGATCTCCGTCACCTCGGTGCGCATCCGCAGATCGATGGAGCGCTCGCGGTGCGCCTCGGGGGACCGGGCGATCAGCGCGTCGGGGCCGTCGACCTCGCCGCCCACCCAGTAGGGGATGCCGCAGGCCGAGTACGAGGTGAAGTGGCCGCGCTCGAAGGCGGTGATCTCCAGCTCGTCTGGGCCGCGGAGCCTGCGCGCCTGGGAGGCCGCGGACATGCCCGCCGCGTCGCCCCCGATGACCACCAGCCGTTGCGCCGCCATGGAGTCGGTTCCTTTCGCCGGTACGTCCGCTGCGTACGTACGTACGGCCCACGCTAAGCCTTGTGCGGCGGCCGGCCGGAGAGGGAGACGGGTGCGGCGACGGCCGGGGCCGCGCGGGGCGCTGGTCAGAGAGCGTTGGCGGGGTGCCGGAAGTCGAGGAAGACGGTCTCCTCGCCCCCGGGGTCGCTCGCGCCGCCGCCCTGGAGCCGGATGTCGAAGCGGTAGCTGTGGTGCCGGGCCCGGTCGCCGGTCTCCGGCACGGCGATGAGCGTCGCGGCCCGCTCGGGCGGCAGGGACGCGAGCAGCGGGTCGGCGGCGAGCCGGGGCGAGGGCAGGTACAGGCGCGTGTGCAGCGGACCGAAGAGGCCGCGGGCCAGGACGCAGACGGCGAGGTGCGGGGCGGTGCGCCGGGCGGTCGGGCCGGGCGCGAGGGTGCGCAGCGCGTAGTGCCCGCCGCCGTCGGCCGCCACCCGCGCGAAGCCGGTGAACTCCGCGCCGTCGCGGCCCAGCGGCGCGCCGCTCGCCCGGTCGCGGCGAAGCGTGCCGGGCGCCCCGGCCAGCGAGCCGGACGGCCCGGCCTGCCAGAACTCCACGAGCGCGTCGGGCACCGGCGCGCCCGTGCCGTCGTAGAGGTGGCCGTGGACGGTGATCGTGTCCGGGTGCCCGGCCGGGGCGACGTCGCCGCCGCGCGGGAAGGGCAGCGCGTGCCCGTAGAACGGGCCGAGGGTCTGGGCGGGCGTCGGTTCCAGCAGGGTCATCGGCGGGCCTCGGTCCAGGTGGCGGACGGGCCGTCCAGGACGATGTCCCAGCGGTAGCCGAGGGAGGCGCCCGATACGGACAGGGCGGGGTCGTACGCGGCGACGAGGCGGCCGTCCGTGCCCGCCTCGACGGCCGACCGCCAGAGCCCGTCGTAGGCGAGGAGCGGGTCGCCGGGGAAGTACATCTGGGTGATCAGGCGCTGGGTGAAGGCCGCGCCGAAGAGGGAGAAGTGCACGTGGGCGGGGCGCCACACGTTGGGCTGGTCGCCCTCCGGGTACGGGCCCGGCTTGACCGTCGTGAAGCGGTAGCCGCCCGCGTCGTCCGTCAGGCAGCGGCCGACGCCGGTGAAGTTGGGGTCGAGCGGGGCCGGGTGGCGGTCGAGCTGGTTGGCGTACCGGCCGGCGGCGTTCGCCTGCCAGATCTCCACCAGCTGGCCGCGCACCGGCCGGCCCCGGCGGTCCGTGACCCGGCCGGAGACGGTGATGCGCTCGCCGATCGGCTCGCCCGCGTGCTGCCGGGTGAGGTCGGAGTCGAGCGCGTCGACGTCGGCGGCGCCGAAGACGGGGCCGGTCAGCTCGACGT
>NZ_JBHVHQ010000611.1:0-5291 GCF_042800135.1 Streptomyces sp. NPDC057654
GAGTACGCCGATCTGCGGGTCCGCTTCACCTTCGAGGCGGGCTACCAGTCGCTGCTCGACGGGGGCGAGGCGGACCAGCTGGCCGCCGAGATGCTGCCGGTGCTCGCCGAGGCCGAGGGCGAGCTGACCGCGGAGGAGGCGGCGCGCCGCACGTACCGGGCGGCGCAGGAGGCGGAACCGGTGCTGGAACGGCTGGTGGACGCCCAGCTCCTGGAGTCGCCGGCCCCCGGCCGCTACCGCTTCCACCCCCTGCTGCGGCTGTTCGCGCTGGAGCAGGCCGGGCTGCCCGTACTCCTCGCGGACCGGCCGCCGCCCGCCCGCCACGCGAGCGGCCACCGGCTGCCGGACCGGCGGGGGTTCCTCGACCGCAAGCTCTCGGCCCGCCGGCCGGCGCAGCCCCGGCTCGGCGAGCCGCACCTCACCGATCAGCGGCTTCCGGGACCTTGAGCCACACCGCCTTCGAGGGCGTGCCCTGGTCGTCCACGACATTGACCATGTAATAGCCCGGCGGCACCAGCGAGGGGTCCTTGGGCAGCGTGACCGTGACGCTGTCCGCGGTTTTGGTGTAGTCGAGGGCGATCGAGCGCTGCTCGATGTTGGTCACATGCGTGAAGGAGCCCGGCCGGATCAGGCGGGCCTTGCGGATCGTCGCGGCATGGCTGGTTTTGAAGGTGGCCTTGCCGCCCAGCCGCACTGTCCGCGGCCGCTCGCCGGTGTCCTTGAGGTCCGGGCGCGAGTCGTTGTAGAGGTACGGCGGGGTGTAGAGGTCGATCTGCTGCTGGAACGTGGCGGGCTTGGTGTTGTCCTTGTCGCCGAAGAGGGAGTCGGAGCCGAAGGTCATGACGCGTCCGTCGGGCAGCAGCAGCGCGCCCGAGTGGTAGTTGCGGCCGACCAGCGGGTCGGCGACGGAGCGCTTCCGGTTGGTCTTCGGATCGTAGATCTCGGCCTTGAGGACGTTGGAGTCGCTGCGGCCCCGGTAGTCGCCGGAGCCGTTGGTGGTCAGCACGGTGTCGTCGGGGAGGATCACGCTGCTGGGGTAGCGGGCCTTCGCGTACAGGTCGGGGCCGTCCTTGAAGCGCGGGTCCTTCGCGTGCAGGTCCACGATGCGGGTCTTGGCGGTCGACTTCTGGTCCTCGCCGACCCCGCCGCCGCCGAGCACCATGTACCGCTGGTCCTGCGCGGGCGGCAGCAGCACCGACATCGACGTCTCCAGCGCGTCCGGGTCGCTCATGCCGGGCACGGTCTTGAAGGCGTTGGACTTCAGGTCCCAGATGCCGGGCGCACGCCCCTGGTCGGCGGGCCCGTACCCGGCGTTGGAGCCGGTGTAGAAGATCTTGCCCTGGTCGGTGAGGAAGAGGGCGGGGTAGGTCGGGAAGAACCGCTGCTTGGGCAGGTACGTCCACTTCTTGGTCTTCGGGTCGTAGATCTCGTTCTTGCCGGGGACCACCTGGCCGATCTCGTCGAGGCCGGAGACGGAGAGCACCTTGCCGTCCTGGAGGGTGGTCAGCGTCGGGTACCAGCGGGCCTCGTTCATCGGGTCGACGGTGATGTAGCGCTCGGAGACCGGGTCGAACTCGTAAGAGTCCTTTATCCCCTGGAAGTCCTTCTTGTCGAAGGACAGCTTGTTGGCGATGCCGTAGAAGTTACGGGCGTCCGCGCCGGTCAGGCCCTTGATCGTGTAGTTGTCGGTGAGCCCGGTCTCGTGCTCGGGCCCCTTTTGAAGGGCCTCCACATAGACGCGCGCCGTGCTGGCCGTGACGGTGACCTTGCCGGTCTTGGGGTCCGCGGTCTTCTTCGCGCGGGGCACCAGCAGGTTGTCCTTGGACTCGAAGGACTTGCCGGTCGCCTTGCCCGTGAAGACCGTGCCCGCCGGGAAGGTCTTCGGCTTGTCCGGGTCCTCGTTGTGGACGATCATCAGGCCGCCCGCGCGGGTGACGTCGCCGCCCAGCTTCTCGTAGCGCTGCGTGCCGCCCGCGACCAGCAGCTTGCCGTCCGGGAGCTGGGTGTGCCCGGCGCAGAAGAGGTCCTTGGGGGTGGGGATGTTCTTGAAGGTGTTCTTCTCCGGGTCCCACAGGACCGTACGGAAGGACTTGGCCTTGAAGTTGGCCGCGTTGTTGCCGGAGCCCGCGACGAGCAGCACCTTGCCGGTGTGCAGCAGCGCCGCGTGAATAGTGTTGATCTTGTACTTCTTGGGCACGTCGACCACGTTCCAGTGGCCGTTGTCCGCCTTGTACCCCGGCTGGTTGATCTTGTAGTCGTGGTATTTCTCGGAGGCGAAGCCCCAGATGGCCGGGCCGTTCAGCCCGGCCAGCACGAGGACCGCCGCCCCTCCGATGGCTATCCGGCGGGTACGGCGGCTCGGACGGTACTTCATATGTCGGATCCTTTGAGGGCGAGCTGGGCGGTCTGGTCCGGGTCGCCGCGGCCGGGCCGCTCGCGCCTGCCGCGGCGCAGCGTCCACGCCCAGGCCAGGATCGGGGCCACCGTGATCAGCAGCGCCAGCGTGGCCCAGGTCCGCATCGCCACGTGCGTATGGCCGAGCACGAACGAGGAGACCAGGGAGCCGCCGAAGACCAGCACGAAGAAGAGGTGCACCCGGAAGGTGCCGAACAGCGTGTCGGGGCTGGCCGAGTCGCCCTTGGGCGTCACCACGAACGTGCTCCTGCGGCGCAGCACCGCGTCCATCAGCGAACGGGCGTAGATCGGCGCGGAGAGCGCGGACATCACCATGCCCGCCAGGCCGCCCGAGCCCTCGGGCTCGTGGGGCGAGACGTTGTGGCGGCGGTTCCAGATGTAGAGCCCGATCTGGAGGGCCGCGGCGTCGCTGTAGAGCATCATCCAGACCTGGGAGTTGATCTGGATGCCGGATGCTCCCAGCCCCAGGAAGAGCGCGCAGCTCAGGCCGCCGAGCACCCAGTTGACCGCCGTCATCGGGTAGTAGATGACCATCAGCGTGTAGTTGAGGAGCTTGCCCGGCGACAGCGTGAAGGGGCCCTTCCAGAACTGCTTGAGGATCGTCTCGTACGTGCCGCGCGACCAGCGCAGCTGCTGGGTGAAGAAGTCCGTCCACGCGTTCGGCCCCTCGCCGACGGCGAGCACGTCCGGCGTGTAGACCGAGCGCCACTTGCGGCCCGTTCCCGGATTGCGGTGCCGGTGCAGCTCGAAGCCGGTGGCCATGTCCTCGGTGATCGAGTCGTAGAGGCCGCCGATGCCCTTGAGGGCGCTGATGCGCACGGCGTTGTTGGTGCCGACGAACATGGGCGCGCCGTAGCGGTTGCCCGCCCGCTGGATCAGGGCGTGGAAGAGGAACTGCTGGCTCTCGGCGGCCTTGGTGACGGCCGCCTCGTAGTTGCCGTAGACCTGCGGCCCGACGACGAAGGCGATGTCGGGGTCGCGGAAGTAACCCAGCATCCGCTCCAGGAAGTTCGGCAGCGGCACATGGTCGGTGTCGACGGAGGCGAAGAAGTCGTAGTCGTCGCCGTGCGCGTCGAGCCAGGCGTTGTAGTTGCCGTGCTTGGTCTTCGCGCGGTGCGGCCCCTTGGGCCGGTTCCACTTCTCGACGCCCTTGCGGGAGAAGTGGTGCACGCCGAGCCGCCGGCAGACCTCCTTGACCTCCGGGTCGTCGCCCTCGTCCAGCAGCCATACGTGCAACTGCCCCCGGTGGCGCAGGTGTACGGCCGCCTCCAGGGTCTTCGTCACCATCTCGATCGGCTCCTTGCCGGGCACGAACGAGGTGAGGAAGGCGACCTTGGTGCCGGTCTCGGGCACCACCGGGATCGGGTCGCGGGCCACCAGCGTCGCGTGCGCGTTGGAGGTGACGTTCATCGTGCGGAACAGCTCGATCAGACCGATCGACACCAGCATCACGGTGTCGAGGACCTTCATGGAGGTGGTCGCGTGATCCCGTTCGGTCCAGTGCGCGGGCTGCATCAGCCACAGCAGCAGGGCGAGCGAGACGACGGGGGCGCCGCCGAGCAGCAGCGCCGCGCGTATCCGGTGCGGTTCGTCCGCGAGCAGGCTGCGGTAGCGGACCCGGTACGGGCGGTCCGGGTCGGGCTTGGTCAGCGGCCCGGCGAGCCGGCTGTAGTGCTCGTAGTCGTAGCGCGACGGGGGCCGCCGGCGGAGCTGCGCCGGGAGCCTGTTGGAGCCGGTGCGGTGCGGGTCCTGGTGCGGGCCCGGTATGCGCAGTCTGGTCGTCGCGGACGGGTCGTATGCCTGTTGATCATCGTGCCGGGCGCCGGTAGGCGTCGACGTCATGAGTCATCCCCCCGCACGCATGCTGGCTGCGTGTCAGTTTCCGAGCCCTGTGGGTCCCCCTCGACCGCGCGGGCTCGTCCGTGTCGGCCGCCACCTGGGCACGACGCGCGACGACCGTCTCCCGGCGGCCCCTTCCGCCACCGGAATCCCCCCTGTGCGAATGTCCCGAGATTCCCCAACTCGGGTGCTGTGCAGCCTCATTGGAGCCGTGGGAGCCAATGACGCCAGGCAAGGGTCCCCGACCCCGCCACATGATCGCAAGGGTGATACGAGGTGTTTACCGGGCAAAGCGGTGCGCTGAGCCAAGTCGTGTACGGATGTTGCCAAAGTGGTCACGGATGGCCGCTTCCGCTCGTACGGCGTCACCCGAGCGCACCGCCGCGAGGATCTCCCGGTGCTGCGCGCAGGTGACCGCGGGGTCCGCACGCAGCTCGACCAGATCCGTGCGCACCCGGTGGAAGGCGACCCAGAACGCCTCCAGGACCTCGCTCAGCAACGGGTTGTCCAGGCCGCGGTAGAGCGTCGCGTGGAAGGCGCGGTCGGTCTCCGCCCGTACGGCCCCGGCGGCGGCCTCCTCCTCCATCCGGCCCACCAGCAGGTCGAGTTCGGCCAGTTCGCCCGCCGGCACCCGGCCCGCGAGCCGGGCTATCAGGCCGGTCTCCACGGCCTCGCGCAGTTCGAGGAGCCGGAGCAGATCGTCCTCGCCGCGGTAGTGCCCGGCGACGGTGCGGAAGATCAGGCCCTCGATCATCGGGGCCACGGTCATGGGGCCCACATAGGTGCCGAAACCGTGCCGGATCTCGACGATCCCCATCGCCTGGAGCGCCTTCTGCGCCTCGCGCACCGAGTTCCGGCTCACGCCGAGCAGCTCCATCAGCTCGGTCTCGGTGGGCAGCGGGGCGCCGGAGGGGAGCCGCCGGTCGATGATCAGCTTCTTGATGCGTTCCTGGATATCGTTCGCCATCCCGCGACTGTGCACCGCTGCCTCCGATGTGAACAGGGATAAAGGCCGGGCTGTGAACAGGGACAAAGAC
>NZ_JBHVHQ010000612.1:0-5288 GCF_042800135.1 Streptomyces sp. NPDC057654
GCGGTCAGCCCTTCCAGCAGCGGCGCACCGTGCCGTGCTCGACCTCGAAGTTCAGCCTGCCGCCCTGGTACTCCATGGTGATGATCGCGCCCGGCGGCAGCGCGCGCACCGTGCTCCAGCCGCGCGCGCGGGCCTGCTCCTCGGCCTTGGCGGCGTCGAGGCCGACGTACCGCGCGGGGTCGTCCTCGGGTTCGTAGGGGGGCTTGGGAAGAGGTGCCATGGCAGCCACCGTAGGCCGCCGGGTGCGGCGGCGGAAGTCCGGCCCGTGCCATGGACTCATCCGTGACGCGTTCCCCACTGGTCACACTTCTGTCACAGAAAACCGTCGCCGGTTTGCCGTTACGCGCGTCACTCGTACGGTGCTTCTCTTGCCGTGTCCAAGACACGCTAACGGTCTTCGGATAAATTCCCGGCGCTCTCGCCGGGGAATGCCGGGGGCCGATCGACGCGTCCCGCCATAACATCCGGAGCGGGGTTAGCGGGCGGGCCCGCGCGGCGGAATTCGCGGGGGCACGGCGAAATGCGGGGGCGGGCACATGGATTGCACAAATCCGCCACATCCCGCTCCTGATCCCCGCACAGGTTTGGGCGGGCTCCGGCGCGGTACCCGCTGCCCCGAGGTCACCTATGACAGACACCCCTGAGAAGCGGGACAAGAGCGCGGCGGACGGCGAACCGACGCCGCTGGAACTTCTGCGCGCGGCACGCGAGCAACTGGGCGAACTGACCGGGCGGACGCCCGAGACGGTCTCCCGGTTCGAGCGGACCGACGCCGGCTGGACGGTGGAGGCCGAGGTCGTGGAGGTCACCCGGGTGCCCGAGACGATGAGTCTCATGGCGCTCTACGAGGTGACGCTCGACGCCGCCGGCCGCCTCACCGGCTACCGCCGCGTCCGCCGCTACGAGCGCTCGCGGTCCGACCGCGGCTGACACCCGGCGCCCCTGGTCACCAGTGACCGGGAGAGGGCGCCATGAGAGATCAGGAGAGGAAGACCGGCGACATGACCGCTGAACCCGCCTCCCGCCCACCGACGGACGAAGCGCGAGAAGGCACGTATGTCTACGGCATCGCACGCGGCGAGAAGGTCGAGTGCCCCGAGCCGCTCACCGGCGTCGGCGACCCGCCGCGGCCCGTGCGCGCGCTGAGCGAGGGACGGCTCACCGCGATCGTCAGCGACTGCCCGGAGCGCCTGCGGCCCAAGCGGCGCGACCTGATGGCGCACCAGCAGGTGCTGGCGCGGGTCGGCGAGGTGTCGGCCGTGCTGCCCATGCGGTTCGGCAGCGTCTCCCCCAGCGACAAGGCCGTACGCACCGTGCTCACCGAACAGGCCGAGCGGTACCACGAACAGCTGGAACGGCTCACCGGCCGCGTCGAGTACAACGTGAAGGCCGTACACCGCGAGGACGCGGTGCTCCACCTCGTCCTCGCCGACAGCGCCGAGCTGCGCACCCTCGCCGAGGCCAACCGGGCGGCCGGCGGCGGCACGTACGAGCAGCGGCTGCGCTTCGGCGAACTGGTCGCGGGCAGCGTACGCGAACGCGAGGAGCGCGACGCCCGGCTGGTGGAGGAGGCGCTGCTGCCGCTGTCCGAGGAGAGCCGGCCGGGGCCGGAGAGCGGCGGCTGGTTCGTGAACATGTCCTTCCTCGTCGAGAAGGGCGAGGGGGTCGACGAGCTGCTGAGCACCGTCGACGAGCTGACGGGGAACCACCCGCACATGGAGCTGAACGTGCACGGCCCGCTGCCCCCGTACAGCTTCGTCGAGCCGTGAGCGGGGGCCGCGGGGAGGCCGACGGGCGGCAGGACGCACACCGGAGGACGGGAGGAGGGGTCGCGGTGTCCGAGGGCCCGATGACCGGAGAGCCGTCGCCCGAGGAGTCGGCTGGTGGAGAGCCGACCACCAGGGAGCCGACGACCGGGGAGCCGATGGCCGGGGAGCCGATGACCGGGGAGCTGCTGTACGCCTACGCCGTCGCTCGGGACGCCGAGGCGGCCGACGCGGCGCTCGAAGCGGTCGGCGGCGTGTGCGGCCGGCCCGTGCGGACCGTACGGCACCTGGGGCTCGCCGCGCTGGTCAGCCCGGTGCCCGCCGCCGACTTCGACGAAGCGGGGCTG
Source organism: Streptomyces sp. NPDC057654 (assembly GCF_042800135.1). NCBI lineage: Bacteria > Bacillati > Actinomycetota > Actinomycetes > Kitasatosporales > Streptomycetaceae > Streptomyces > Streptomyces sp. NPDC057654. Next base: position 2,114 of record NZ_JBHVHQ010000612.1, read on the forward strand.
CGCAGGCGGCTGGAGGATCTGCCGTGGCTGAGCGAGGTGGCGCGCGCCCATCAGCGGGTCGTGGACGCCGCCTCGCGGCAGCGCTGCGTGCTGCCGCTGCGGCTGGCCACCGTCTACCGCGACGAGGCGGGGCTGCGGCGGGTGCTGGCGGCCGAGCGGGAGGAGTTCGGCTCGGTGCTCGACCGGCTGGAGGGGCGGGTGGAGTGGGGGGTCAAGGCGTACGCGGCGGGCGAGGCGGAGGGGGAGGGCGAGCAGCCCACGACGGACGCCTCATCGGGTCGCTCCGGGCGCTCCGGGCGCTCCGGGCGCTCCGGGCGCGACTATCTGCGTCAGCGCGGAGCGCGGCAGCGGGCCCGTGAGGAGCGGTGGCAGCGCGCGGACGACCGCGCCCGCCTGGTGCACGAGACGCTCTCCGCGCTGGCCGAGGGCGTACGGCTGCACCCGCCGCAGGACGCCCGGCTCTCCGGCGACCCGGACCGCAATGTCCTGAACGCCGCGTATCTGGTGCGCCGCGAGCGCAGCTCCGAGTTCACCTCGCGGGTGGGCGAGCTGGCGCAGACGGCGGACGGCATGCGGCTGGAGCTGACGGGGCCCTGGGCGCCGTACTCCTTCGTCGCGCGAGAGGCGTCCCCCGAGCCCTCCCACGAGTCCTCCGGCGGCGAGGAGCGGGGCGGCGGCGGGGCCGGCGCGTGAGGGAACAGGAGCAGCTCGCGCTCGTGGACCTGCTGGACCGGCTGCTGGCGGGCGGGGCGGTGATCGCCGGTGACATCACGCTGCGGATCGCCGACGTCGATCTCGTACGGATCGATCTGCGCGCCCTCATCAGCTCGGTGAACGAGAACGTGCCGTCGCCGTGGGACGGCAGCCCGGTACCGGGGCGGCGGGGGAAGGAGTGGAGCGCGTGAGCGAGCGCACCGTGCACGGCCGGGTCGAGCTGGACCGGGACACCGTCGAGCGCGACCTGATGAAGCTGGTCCTCACCGTCGTGGAACTGCTCCGGCAGTTGATGGAGCGTCAGGCCCTGCGCCGGGTGGACCAGGGTGACTTGACGGAGGATCAGGAGGAGCGGATGGGGATGACCCTGATGCTGCTCTCGGAGCGGATGACCGAGCTGCGCGAGCGGTACGGGCTGAGCGCCGCGGACCTCAACCTGGACCTCGGCCCGCTCGGACCGCTGCTCCCCCCGGAGCCCCCGGAGTCCCCGAAGTCCCCGAAGCCCTCCGAATAAGGCGTAATCCGCACCCCCGCACGTCCCGACGCGCCCTCGCGCAACCGCCGGGCGGCGAGCATCATGGCCTGAGCCCGAATGCTCGTAGGCCCAAGCTCGTAGGCCCATGCTCGTAGGCCCCACGCTCAATGCCCCACAGCCAGGACATCCCAACACCGCGGCGCAGGCGACATCGAGGGAGCGCAGATGGGTGCGGACACCGCACAGGCGGCCGCCGGTCCTCCGGTGCGGGTGCGTCGGCCCGGAAAGTTCGTCGTCGACTGGCTGACCACCACCGACCACAAGAAGATCGGCCACCTCTATCTGATCACGGCGTTCGGCTTCTTCCTGATCGGCGGCGTGCTGGCGCTGCTGATGCGCACCGAACTGGCCCGGCCCGGACTCCAGATCATGACGAACGAGGAGTTCAACGAGGCGTTCACGGCGCACGGCACGATCATGCTGCTGCTGTTCGCGACGCCGGCGTTCGCGGGGTTCGCCAACGAGATCATGCCGTTGCAGATCGGCTCCCCCGACGTCGCCTTCCCGCGGCTGAACATGCTCTCCTACTGGCTGTTCCTGTTCGGCGGGCTGATCGTGGTGGCCAGCCTGCTGATGCCCGCGGGCGGCGCGGCCTTCGGCTGGACCGCGTACGCGCCGCTGAACAGCATGGTGCGGTCGCCGGGCGGCGGCGCCGATATGTGGATCATGGGGCTGGCGCTGGCCGGCTTCGGCACGATCCTCGGCGCGGTGAACTTCCTGACCACGATCATCGGGATGCGCGCGCCCGGCATGACGATGTTCCGGATGCCGGTCTTCACCTGGAACGTGCTCTTCACCTCGATCCTCGTGCTGATGGCCTTCCCGGTGCTGGCGGCGGCGCTGCTCTCGCTGGAGGCGGACCGGCGGTTCGGGTCGGTGGTCTTCGAGGCCCCGTACGGCGGGGCGCTGCTGTGGCAGCATCTGTTCTGGTTCTTCGGCCATCCCGAGGTCTACATCATCGCGCTGCCGTTCTTCGGCATCGTCACGGAGATCATCCCGGTCTTCTCCCGGAAGCCGATCTTCGGCTACATCATGCTGATCGGCGCGACGATGGCGATCACCGGGCTGTCGGTGGTGGTGTGGGCGCACCATATGTTCGCGACGGGCGCGGTGCTGCTGCCCTTCTTCTCGTTCATGTCGTTCCTGATCGCGGTGCCGACCGGGGTGAAGTTCTTCAACTGGATCGGCACGATGTGGCGCGGCTCGCTGTCCTTCGAGACGCCGATGCTGTGGGCGATCGGCTTCCTGGTGAGCTTCCTGTTCGGCGGGCTCACGGGCGTGATCCTGGCCTCGCCGCCGCTGGACTTCCACGTCACGGACACGTACTTCGTCGTCGCGCACTTCCACTACGTGGTGTTCGGGACGGTGGTGTTCGCGATGTTCGCGGGCTTCTACTTCTGGTGGCCGAAGTTCACCGGCAAGCTGCTCGACGAGCGGCTCGGGAAGGTGCACTTCTGGACGCTGTTCGTGGGCTTCCACACCACGTTCCTCGTCCAGCACTGGCTGGGCGTGGAGGGCATGCCGCGGCGGTACGCGGACTATCTGGCGGCCGACGGCTTCACTGCGCTCAACACCCTCTCCACGGTGGGGGCGTTCCTGCTGGGCCTGTCGACGCTGCCGTTCTTCTACAACGTCTGGAAGACCGCGAAGTACGGGCAGAAGGTCGGCGTCGACGATCCGTGGGGGTTCGGCCGCTCGCTGGAGTGGGCGACGTCCTGCCCGCCGCCGCGCCACAACTTCCTGACGCTGCCGCGCATCCGCTCCGAGTCCCCGGCCTTCGACCTGCACCATCCGGAGGTCGTACGGGCGGAAACGCGGGAGGCGGCCGAGCGGTCAGAGGCGGCGGACGGCCCGGAGACCGGCTGACCCGGCCGGCCCGGCCGCGTACACGGAGTACACATGCTTCCGCCGGCGGAAGCACATGGC
>NZ_JBHVHQ010000613.1:0-5273 GCF_042800135.1 Streptomyces sp. NPDC057654
GCCTGGCAGCTGATCAGTGGTGCTTGCCGCCGTGGCCGCCGTGCTGCTTCCCCTTGTCGCCCTTGCCGCCCTTTCCGCCCTTGCCGTCGTCTCCGCCGTCGTCAGCCTTGCTGTCCTTGTCGGAACCGGCGATCGGGACGGTCGTGAACTTGTCCGCCGGCTTCCCCGCGAGGGCGCCGGAGACCGAGTCCTTCCAGATGGGCGCCGGGCCGTCGGCGCCGTACACCTTGTCGTACGTCTTGCCGCCGAAGGTGACGCCGTTCTGCATCTGGACCTGGTGCTGCGGGTCGCCGAGCCAGACCGCGCCCGCCATGTTGGGCGTGTAGCCCACGAACCAGGCCGAGTACCGGTTGTCGGTGGTACCCGTCTTGCCCGCGCTGTCCCGTCCGCCGGAGAGCCCGGCCTTACTGCCCGTACCGTCGTCGACGACGCCCTTGAGCATCGTGTTGATCGTGTCCGCGGTCTTCGTCGACATCGCCTGGGTGCAGTTGGCCTGCGGCACCGGCAGCTGCTTGCCGTCGGAGTCGGTGACGCTCTCCAGCGCGGTCGGCGTGCAGTACTTGCCGCGGGACGCGAAGGCGGCGTACGCGGCGGACATGTTGAGCGGCGAGGCCTCGTTCACGCCGAGGGTGTACGAGGCGCCGAGGCCCCACGCGGTGCCGCCCGCGCGCTTGGTCATGCCGAGCTTGTTGACCATCTTCGTCACGTTGCACAGACCGGTGTCGGCCTCCAGCGCGACGAAGTAGGTGTTGATCGACTTCTTCAGCGCCTCCGGCATCTTGTACGGGCCGACCTCGTCCGGGCTCTCGTTCGGCACCGAGGCGTCGCTGCCGAGCTTGTTGTTCTGGCAGTCGTAGACGGTCGGGTACGGCATCCGGTTCGGCGACGGGTACGACTGGGAGTTGTCCATGCCGTTCTCCAGCGCGGCGGCCGCGGTGAAGGGCTTGAACGTCGAACCCGGCAGATAGCCCGCGCCGCCGCCCATGTTGCGGTCGACGGAGAGGTTGATCTGCGTCTCGTTCTTGCCGAAGCCGTACGGGCGCGACTGGCCCATGCCGCGGATCTTGCCCGTGCCCGGCTCGACCAGGGTGACGGCGGTGGCCACCGGGTCGGACGCGTACACATGGCCCTTGACCCCGGCCTGCACCGACTTCTGGGCCTGCGGGTCCAGCGTCGTACGGACCGTCATGCCGCCCTGGTTCCAGCGCTTGGCCCGCTCCTCCTTGGTCTTGCCGAAGGTCTTGTCCCGCAGGAAGACCTCGCGGACGTAGTCGCAGAAGAAGCCCGCGCCGTGCACGGCGGTGATGCAGCCGCTCTTCGGCGGCTTCACCTTGAGCTTGACCGGCTTCTTCTTCGCCGCCGCGGCCTCGGCCGGGGTGATGTCGTGCACCTCCGCCATCCGCTGGAGCACGGTGTTGCGGCGCTTGGTCGCCTCCTGCTTGTGGCTGACCGGGTCGTAGCGCGTCGGCGACTGGACGATGCCGGCCAGCAGCGCGGACTCGTCGAGGGTGAGGTCCTTGGCGTGCTTCGTGAAGTAGCGCTGAGCCGCCGCCTCGACGCCGTACGCCTGCTCACCGAAGAAGGTGATGTTCAGGTAGTTGTTGAGGATCTGCTTCTTGCCGAGCTCCTGCTCCAGCTGGATCGCGTATTTCAGCTCCTTGACCTTGCGGCCGACCGTCTGCTGGGTGGCCTGCGCGACCTTGTCGGGGTCGTCGCCGGCCTCCTCGATGAAGACGTTCTTCACATACTGCTGGGTGAGGGTGGAGGCACCCTCGGATACGCCGCCGTTCTGCGCGTTCTTGTTGAGCGCGCGGAGCACGCCCTTGAGGTCGATCGCCCCGTGCTCGTAGAAGCGCGCGTCCTCGATCGCCACGAGCGCCTTCTGTATATAGGGCGAGATCTCCTTGAGCGGCACGACGGTGCGGTCGCGGGAGTAGACCTTCGCGATCTCACCGCCCTTGTTGTCGAGGATCGTGGTGCGCTGACTCAGCGGCGGGGTCTTGAGGTTGGACGGGATCTCGTCGAAGCCCTCGACCGAGCCTTTGGCCGCCAGGCCGAAGGCGCCGAAGGCCGGCAGCGCGAGACCTGCCAGCACCGCTCCGGAAAGCACGCTGACACCGAGGAATTTCGCGGCCTGCTGGGTCGTCGAGAGACCCCCGCCGGAGCGCTTCTTAGCCATGGGGGGCAGCCTACGTTCTCATTCGCCGGACAGACGCCCAGGTGTTCGCCTACGCTTGATTCACGCCAGTCACTGCGGTGCGGTTCCGGACCATCCTCCTCAGCACTCAGCCGAATTCATGTCGAGCCCCTCCGAGTGCCGAGCCGTGCCCGACTTCAGCCCATGTGTCACATGGTGCCCACTGCGTCTCGACTGAATCACCCCGAGTTGACGGATTTGTCGATGATGTCGTCGGGTCACTCCGTTGGGTGATCTGCCGCATACGCATAGTCCGTTCGGGCCATTCAAGATTGGGCCCGCAGGGGGTGTTGCGCCCTGCTCGCCTTCCGTAACGTCCTCAACTGGCAACGGTGAATATGCCGCTGCCGCCGTGGGGGAGCCTCGATTCGGGAGAGGACGGCGCCAGCATGAGCTGGGTAACCGACTGGAGTGCACAAGCAGCATGCCGCACCACCGATCCGGATGAGCTATTCGTTCAAGGCGCGGCACAGAACAGGGCCAAAGCGGTCTGCACCGGTTGCCCGGTGCGCACCGAGTGCCTGGCCGACGCCCTGGACAACCGTGTCGAGTTCGGCGTGTGGGGCGGTATGACCGAGCGGGAGCGGAGGGCGCTGCTGCGTCGCCGGCCGACGGTCACCTCGTGGCGGAGGCTGCTGGAGACCGCCCGTACGGAATACGAGCGGAGTACGGGCATCCTGCCCATCGACGACGAGGAGTACGAGGACTACGCCGCGGCGGGGTGAGCCACCTCGCGTGCGCGCGGACAGCCATAAGACGCCGCGGTTTTTCGGTAGTGCATCAGGGGTAGCGGCGGGCAGCGGCACGTATGGTCCGCGCCCTACCGCCCGCGCCGGTCAGGCGCAGGCCCACCGCGTACGTGGCCGTGTGCGCGTACGCGTCCATCGCGTACGTACGCCGTCGCCGCGTTGCGCACGTTGCCGCAGTCGGCTGCCGTGCGTACGGACGTGTCAGCGTGGACGTGTGCGTACGGACAATAGGGCGTGCGGACGTGACGTAGAGCGTGCGGACGTAGGGCGTGCGGCTAGGAAGCGGCCGTCCGTGGGGACGCGGACTGGGTCGCCAAGCGCTCGCCGACCGCGCGCAGGCCCGCCAGATCGTGGACATCGCCGGGCAGCGCGGCCACTTCCGCCACGGGCACCTCGGGGTGCAGCGTGGTGAAGCGGTCCCGTGTGCGGCGCTCGCGGGCGAGCACCCGCATCCGCTCGGCATGCAGCCGCAGCAGACGGGCCGCGAGCTGTTCCGGGGTGGCCTGGATGGGGTCGGCCGCCTCGGTGAAGGCAGTGGTGGGGTCGGTGACGGTTGTGGTGCTGTCCTGTGAGCCCTCAGTGGCGGTGGGGGAGCCGCTGTCGGGGGCTGACGGGTCGCCCAAGTGAGGCTTCCCTGCGTCACGATCCACAATGCCGGAACCAGCAAGATTTTCTGTGTAATCGGGAGCCGCGTCCGCCGGGGCCCCCGCGGAACCGTCCGTGAGGGCTTCGGCGGCTGCCAGCGCCCGCTCCGCGGAGAGCTGGTCGGCGCCGCTGCCGTGCACCCGGTTCAGTACGAGCCCGGCCAGCGGCATCCGGTCGGCGGCCAGCCGCTCGATGAAGTACGCCGCCTCGCGCAGCGCGTCCCGCTCCGGGGCGGCGACGACGAGGAACGCCGTGCCGGGCGCCTGGAGCAGGCGGTACGTGGCGTCCGCGCGGGTGCGGAAACCGCCGAACATCGTGTCCATCGCCGCCACGAAGGTCTGTACGTCGCGCAGCAGTTGCGCGCCCATCAGCTTGTTCAGCGGCCCGCTCATCACCGACATGCCGACGCCGAGGAACTTCATCCCCGCCCGGCCGCCGATCTTCGCCGGGGCCATCAGCACCTTGATGAACTTGCCGTCCAGGAAGGACCCGAGGCGGCTCGGCGCGTCCAGGAAGTCCAGCGCGGAGCGGCTCGGCGGGGTGTCGACGACGATCAGGTCCCACTCGTCGCGGGCCCGCAGCTGGCCGAGTTTCTCCATGGCCATGTACTCCTGCGTGCCGGCGAAACCGGCCGACAGGGACTGGTAGAACGGGTTCTCCAGGATCGCGCGGGCCCGCTCCTGGTCGGAGTGCGCCTCGACGATCTCGTCGAAGGTCCGCTTCATGTCCAGCATCATGGCGTGCAGTTCGCCGCCCGCGCCGCCGTCGACGCCCTCGACCTTGCGCGGCACGTTGTCCAGCTCCTCGATGCCCATCGACTGCGCGAGCCTGCGCGCCGGGTCGATGGTGAGGACGACGACCTTCCGGCCGCGCTCCGCGGCCCGTACGCCCAGGGCCGCCGCGGTCGTCGTCTTGCCGACGCCGCCGGAGCCGCAGCACACCACGATCCGGGTGGCGGGGTCGTCCAGGACCGGGTCCATCTCCAGCCGGTACGTGTCCGCCAGGCCGTTCATGAGGCCACCCCTTGCTTCCGCAGTCCGCGGGCCATGCGGTAGAGCCCCGCCAAGTCCACGCCGTCGCCGAGCAGTTCGAGTTCGTACGTGGGCAGGCCGAGCCCGGATATCTCCGTTCGCCCGCTGCGCTCCAGGGCCACCCGCTCGGTGTGCTCGCGGGCCTCCTCCAGCAGCGGGTCGATCAGGCGGTCGGCGTGGCCGCCGCGCTGGGCGCCGCCGAGCCCGGCGCGGGAGAGGGCCTTGGCGACGGCGGGGCGCTGCCCGTTCGCGACGACGTCCACGGCGCTCTCGTCGAGGAGCGCGGGCCGCACCATGTTGATGACGACGCCGCCCACCGGGAGCTTCGCGGCCCGCAGCTCCGCCACGCCGTCCACCGTCTCCTGGACGGGCATCTCCTCCAGCAGCGTCACCAGGTGGACCGCGGTCTCGGCGGACTTCAGGACGCGCATCACGGCCTGGGCCTGATTGTGTATGGGGCCGATCCTGGCGAGCCCGGCCACCTCGTCGTTGACGTTGAGGAAGCGGGTGATGCGGCCGGTGGGCGGGGCGTCCATGATCACGTGGTCGTAGACGAAGCGCCCGCCTCGGTCCTTGCGGCGGACCGCCTCGCACGCCTTGCCGGTCAGGAGCACGTCCCGCAGGCCGGGTGCGATGGTCGTGGCGAAGTCG
>NZ_JBHVHQ010000614.1:0-5268 GCF_042800135.1 Streptomyces sp. NPDC057654
CGCTGATACCGCCGGGGCCGCGAGTGCCCCGGCGGGCGGGTTCGCCTACAGCGCGGCAGACGAGGAGAAGCGGCGCGGCGTGCGCCGGATGAAGACGTTCGCGACGGGGCTGCTGCTCGCCGTCGCGCTCGTCTACGTACTGGCCAAGTGGGCGCAGTCCGCCGGCGCCGGCGGCTGGGCCGGGTTCGTGGCCGCCGCCGCGGAGGCCGGCATGGTCGGCGCGCTCGCCGACTGGTTCGCCGTCACCGCGCTCTTCAGACGGCCGATGGGGCTGCCCATCCCGCATACCGCGATCATCCCGACGAAGAAGGACCAGCTCGGGCAGAGCCTCGGCGAGTTCGTCGGGGAGAACTTCCTCTCCGGCGACGTGGTGCGGCAGCGGCTGCGCGCCGTCGGCATCGGTTCCCGGCTCGGCGCCTGGCTCGCCGAGCCCGAACACGCCGACCGGGTCACCGCCGAGCTGGCCACGGCGCTGCGCGGCGCGCTCAGAGTACTGCGCGACTCCGACGTGCAGGCCGTGGTGGGCGAGGCGATCACCCGGCGGGCCGACGCGCAGGAGATCGCGCCGGGCGTCGGCAAGATGCTGGAGAAGGTCGTCGCGGACGGTGGCCACCGCAAGCTGGTGGACCTGGTGTGCGTACGGGCCCACGACTGGCTCGTCGAGCACAGCGCGTCCGTGATGGACGCGGTCACCGGCGGCGCGCCCGGCTGGACGCCGCGGTTCGTGGACCGCAAGGTCGGCGACCGGGTGTACAAGGAGCTGCTGCGCTTCATCACCGAGATGCGGGACATGCCGGACCACCCGGCGCGGGGCGCCGTGGACCGGTTCCTGCGGGACTTCGCGGGCGACCTCCAGTCGGACACCGAGACGGGGGCGCGGGTGGAGCGGCTGAAGTCGGAGGTGCTGGGCCGCGGCGAGGTGCAGGACCTCATCGCCTCCGCGTGGAGCTCGGTGCGCGCCATGATCGTGGCGGCGGCCGAGGACGAGCGCAGCGAGCTGCGGCTGCGGGTGCGGGCGGCGATCCTCTCGCTCGGCAACCGGATGTCGGCGGACGAGCGGCTGCGGGCCAAGGTCGACGGCTGGCTGGAGGACGCGGCCGTCTACGTCGTGACGACCTATCGGGACGAGATCACCCTGCTGATCACGGACACGGTGGCGGGCTGGGACGCCGAGCACACGTCGAGGAAGATCGAGGCGCACATCGGGCGGGACCTCCAGTTCATCCGCATCAACGGCACGGTGGTGGGCGCGCTCGCGGGGCTGTGCATCTACGCGGTCTCGCGGCTGTTCGGCGGGTGATTCCCGGATGATTCCCGGGTGATTCCTCTGGTGGTCTGCGGCCGCGGGGCCTACCGTTCGGCGGATGCGGGAGCGGATTCCGGTGGTGGTGCAGGGGCGGCGGGCCCGGCGGCCCCTGGGGGCGCGGCTGCTGTGGGGCGGCGCGGAGCTGGTGGTGACGCTCGGCGTCGTCGTGCTGCTGCTCGTCGCCCACCAGCTGTGGTGGACGAACCGCGAGGCGCGGGCGAGCGCGCGGGACGAGGTGGCGGAGCTGGAGCGGGGGTGGGCGGACGAGGACCCGGAGGTTCCCGCGCCTGATCCCTCGGGCACGCCGTCCGCCGGCCACGGCTCCGACCCCGGCCGGTCCTCCGAGGAAACCAGTACGGTGCGCGTGAGCGCAGACGAGAGCCCGCCCCGCCGGGACGCCGCGTACGCCGTCATCCGCATCCCGAAGATCGGCGTCACCGCGCCCGTGGCGCAGGGCGTCAGCAAGGCGAACGTCCTCAACAAAGGCTATGTGGGGCACTACGTCCACACCGCGCAGCCGGGGAAGAAGGGCAACTTCGCGCTCGCCGGGCACCGCAATACGCACGGTGAACCGTTCCGCCGCCTCGACCGGCTGCGGCCCGGGGACACCGTGCGGATCGACACCGATACGGCCCGGTACACGTACACGGTCGAGCGCACGCTGCCGCAGACCTCGCCGTCCGACGGCACGGTCATCGCCCCGGTCCCGTACAGCTCGGCGCACCCCGCCTACCACTTCGCGGAGCCCGACTCATATCTGACGCTGACGACCTGCACGCCGGAGTACACGTCCACATACCGGCTGGTGGTGTGGGGGAGGCTGACGGCGATAGAGCCGCGTTAGAAGCGGAGCCCGTTAGGGTCTGCGTCGTGCTGAAACGTGCCTCTCTGCTGTGGCTGCTCGTGCCGTACGTGCTCTTCCTGGCGGTGCTGCCGCTCGTCGACCGCGTCCGCCCGACCGTGCTCGGCCTGCCCTTCCTCTTCTTCTGGCTGCTGCTCGCGACGCTGCTGACGCCGGTCGCGGTGTGGCTGGCCTGGCGCTCCGACCGGCGGCGCGGCGGCCGCGCGGGGCGGGGGAGCGCCGGGTGAACGCCACCGTCGCGACGTCCGTCTTCGGCGTCTTCATGGTTTTCACTGTCGGCCTCGGGCTGCTCGCGATGCGCGGGCGCGGCTCGGGCGGCGGGCTGGCCGACTGGTCGGTGGGCGGCCGGAGCCTGGGCCCGGTCTTCATCTGGGTGCTGATGGCGGGTGAGGGCTATACGAGCTTCAGCTATCTGGGCGCGGCGGGCTGGGGCTACAACTACGGCGCGCCGGTCCTGTACGTCATCGCGTACATGTCCTGCGGCTACGCGCTCGGCTACGTCGTCGGCCCCATGCTCTGGTCGTACGCCCGCAGGCACGGCCTCGTCTCGATCACCGACATGGTCGCGCACCGCTACGGGCGGCCGTGGCTCGGCGCGTTCGTCGCGGTGCTGGCCACGGTCTGTCTGCTGCCGTACATCCAGTTGCAGATCATGGGCATGGGCGTGGTCGTCACGACCATCTCGTACGGCGCGATCAGCCTGAACTGGGCGTACTTCGTGGCCTTCGCCGTCACCACCGGCTTCGTGGTGGTCAGCGGGCTGCGCGGCAGCGCCTGGGTCTCCGTGCTCAAGGACGTGCTGGTCGTCGGGACGCTGGCGTTCCTGGCGATCTACGTGCCGCTGCACTACTTCGACGGCTACGGGCCGTTCCTGGACCGGATCGTGGCGGAGAAGCCCGAGTGGCTGACGTTCAGCGGGCACGGGGGCAGCGGGATGGGCGGGGGCTGGTTCGTGACGACGACGTTCCTCAACTCCCTCACCGTGGTGATCTTCCCGACGACCGTGGCGGGCTATCTGGGCGCGCGCAGCGCGGACGGGCTGCGGCGGAACGCGGTCTTCCTGCCCTTCTACAACGTGCTGCTGTTCGTGCCGATGCTGCTGGGCATGGCCGCGATCTTCGTGGTGCCGGGGCTGGTCGGCGCGGACTCCAATCTGGCGCTGTTCAAGCTGGTGGTGGACGCGCTGCCGGCCTGGGCGGTCGGGGTGGTCGGGGTGGCGGCGGCGCTCTCCTCGATCGTGCCGATGGCGGTGTTCATGCTGGTGATCGGGACGATGTGGGGGCGCAGCGTGCTGGGCGCGGTGCCGCGCCTGGCGACCCGGCAGAAGCTGTTCTCGCAGGTGGTGGTGGTCGTCGCGGGCGCGCTGGCGCTGCTGTTGACATACACGGTGCCGGAGACGCTGGTGCGGCTCTCGCTCATCTCGTACGAGGGCATGGCACAGCTCGTGCCCATGGTGCTGCTGGGGCTGGTGTGGCGGCGGATCACGCTGTGGGGCGCGCTGAGCGGGCTCGCCGTCGGGGCCGTCATCGTCTGCGGGCTGGTCTTCACCGACCGCGATCCGGTGTGGGGGATGAACGCGGGGATCGTCGCGCTGGCCGCGAACACCGTGGTGACGCTGGCCGTCAGCCGGTGGGGGCCGCGTACGGCCGATCCGCGGCCGGACGAGGAGGTGCTGGCCAGGGACGACGAGGATCTCGCCGGGCCGGGCGGGGACGATGGCGGGGGCGGAGGCGGGGGCGGTGACGTCGAAGCGGCCGCGGTCAGTAGCCGGTAGCGGGCTCGGCCTTGGCCTTGGCGGCGGCCTTGGTGATTTTCCTGCCGCTGTCCGAGACGGCGAACCAGAGGCCCATCTTTCCCTGGCCGTTGACGTCACCGGCCTTCTTGTCGCCGGTGAACCAGTAGACGGGCCAGCAGTCGACGGCGAGCTGCTTCGTGCCGTCGGGGCGGGGCACGGTGGAGATGAGCTTGGCGGGGATGGCGTCGCCGAGCTTCTTCTTGTCGGCGGGTTTCGCGGGCTTCCAGGTGTCCAGGCACGCTCCGGTGCAGGCGAAGCGCATGGGCCAGGCGCTGTCCTTGTTGAAGCGGTAGAGGGTGCGGCCCTCGCCATCGGTGAAGATCCTGCCGAGGGCGGGGTTGTCGGAGAGCCCGACCCCGGCGGCGCTTGACGTCTTCTCAGCGGGTTTCGCCCCGGCCTTCTTCCCGTCCGGGGCGAGGGCGTGCCAGGTGCCGCCCATCCCCTGGCCCTTGGCGACGCCGGGCTCGGAGTCCTTGGCGTAGCGGTACACCGGCCAGCCGCCGAGGGTGAGCTGAGCGGTGCCGTCGGCCCGTACGACCCGGCCGAGCCGGTCGGAGGCGATGCCGGTGGAGGCGGTGGCGTCGTCGGCGGGGACGGCCGGCCACGCCTTCGCGCAGTCGCCGTCGCAGGCGGACTTGGGCGGCTCGGCGGTGTCCTTGTCGAAGCGGTAGAGGACGCCGCCTTTGCTGTCGGTGACGACGGGGCCGATGCCGGAGACGTTCCGTACGGCCAGGGTCTTGGCGGCGACGCCGGTTCCGGACCCGGACCCGGCTCCGGCTTTGGGGGCGTCTCCGTAGTCGTCGCCGCTGTCACCCGAGTCGGAGCCGGAGCCGGAACCGGAGCCGGAGCCCGGCGTGAGTGGGGAACTCCCGCCTGCCGGTTTGGATGTGCCGCTTCCCTGGTACGAGTCCCCGCCCCCGCACCCCGCGGCGGCCAGCGCCAGCACCGCGACAGCCGTGCCCGCGAGCGCCGCGTGACGTCGATTCCTCATGTCTTCTCCTCCACTTGGCCGATCTCGCCGGTGGTCCGCTCGTCGGCCGAAGCGTGCGTGCCTCCGCCGTCGCTGTGGGGATACGGGGGCTGGGAGGGCGACGTTCAGCCACCGTGAGAGTTTTCAATTCCCGCCAAAACACGTGCAGTTGATGACGGCCGGCGGAGCGGGCGGGCACCATGAGGCGACCAATTGCTTCCGGTGCGGGCATCCTCGGATCGCGGTCGGCTCCATCTGGTAACGCGCGTGGTGTCCCGCCCCTCGGCGTCCGTCAGGAGGGCTCGATGAACGGCGCCCGGCCTCTCTCCGTCCTC
>NZ_JBHVHQ010000615.1:0-5253 GCF_042800135.1 Streptomyces sp. NPDC057654
CGGAGACGGCCCGGCGGCTGCCGCACGCCGTCGCGGCCCTCCGCGTGCAGGCGCTCGTCTGGGGCGCGCAGGACCGGCTGCGCCTCGTCCGCACGGCGCGCGAGCTGCTGTCGCCCTCCCCCACGAACCCGTCGCCGACCGGCCTCGGCCCCACCGTCGCCGAAGCGACGTCCGGCATGTCGCCGGGCCGGATCCAGGAGATCATCGGCGCGGCCGGGCTGCCCGCGACGCACGACCCGGTCTCGGCCGTCACGGCGCTGGCGGAGCTGTTCGGCGACCGTACGCGCATGGCGGCGCTGCTGGACCAGGCGCCGCCGCAGTCCGCGGGGGTCCTGGACCGGCTGCTGTGGGGCCCGCCGTACGGTTCGGTGACCGCGCACCCCGCCCCGCACCTCCAGTGGCTGCTGGACCGCGGCCTGCTCCTGCCCGCCGCGCCCGGCAACGTCGTGCTGCCGCGGGAGGCGGCGCTGTACCTGCGCGGCGGGCTGGCGCACCGTACGCCGGAACCGGCGCCGCCCGAGCTCGTACCGGCCGCCGAGTACGGGGCGCGGGCGGTGGACGCGTCGGCGGCGGGCCAGGCGTTCACGGCGCTCGCCACCGTCGAGGAGCTGCTCAAGGAGTGGGAGACGGGCGCCGGCCCGCTCGTGCTGCGGGCGGGCGGCCTGAGCGTGCGCGACCTGAAGCGGGCGGCGGCGGCGCTGGACGTGACGGAGCCGGTGGCGGCGTTCTGGATCGAGCTGGCGTACGGGGCGGGGCTGCTCGCCTCGGACGGCGAGGCCGATGAGCGGTACGCGCCGACGCCCGCGTACGACGACTGGCTCGCGCTCCCCGCGGAGGACCGCTGGCTGCGGCTGGCGACGGCGTGGCTGGCCGGGACCCGCACGGCGGGGCTGGTGGGGACGCGCGACGCGAAGGCCCGTACGCTCGCGGCGCTCGGCCCCGACCTGGACCGCTCCCCCGCGCCCGAGGTACGGGCCCGCGTGCTGCGGCTGCTGTCGGAGGCGCCGGAGGGCACGGCCGTGACCCCGGACTCGCTGCTGGCGCGGCTGCGCTGGGAGCGCCCGCCGCGCGGCGGCCCCGCCGCCACGGAGACGCCGGACCTGCGCTCGCGCCTCGCGCGGTGGACGCTGGCGGAGGCGGAGCTGCTGGGCGTCACGGGCCGGGGCGTGCCGGCCGCGCACGGCCGGGCGCTGCTGGGCCCGAACCCGGAGGGGGCCGCGGAGCTCCTGTCTCCCCTCCTGCCGGCCCCGCTCGGCCACGTCCTCCTCCAGGCGGACCTGACGGCGGTCGCGCCGGGCCCGCTGGAGCGCCCCCTTGCCGCGATGCTCGGCGTGCTGGCGGACGTGGAGTCGAAGGGCGGGGCGACGGTCTACCGCTTCACGCCCGGCTCGGTGCGGCGCGCGCTGGACGCGGGCCGCACGGCGGCGGACCTCCAGGCGTTCCTGACGGAGCACTCGCGGACGCCGGTGCCGCAGCCGCTCGCGTACCTGATCGACGACGTGGCCCGCAAGCACGGGCGGCTGCGGGTGGGTTCGGCCTCGGCCTATCTGCGCTGCGACGACGACGCGCTGCTCGCCGAGATCCTCGCCGACCGCCGCTCCGCGAACCTGCGACTGCGCCGCCTCGCCCCCACCGTCCTCGCCGCGCAGGCCGCTCCGGACGCGCTGCTTGAGGGGCTGCGGGCGATGGGGTACGCGCCGGCCGCCGAGTCCGCGGAGGGCGATGTGGTGGTGGCCCGCGCCGACGTCCACCGCACCCCGGCCCGTACCGCGCCCGCGCCCGTACCGGACGGCCCGCCGGTCCCGGACGAGACGCTCCTCGGCGCGGCGGTACGAGCCATCCGCGCCGGCGACCTCGCGGCCACCGCCGAACGCAAGCCGCCCCAGTCCCCCGCCTCCCCGCCCTCCACCTCCCAGGCCCCCGACTCCCAGGCCCCCGCCAACGGCCGCCTCCCCCGCACCACCTCCGCCGAGACCCTCGCCACCATGCAGGCCGCCGCCCTCACCGGCTCCGCCGTCTGGATCGGCTACGTCAACGCGGACGGCGCGGCCAGCCAGCGCGTCATCGCGCCGGTACGGGTGGAGGGCGGCTTCGTGACGGCGTACGACCACACGGCGGACGAGGTGCGTACGTACCCGTTGCACCGGATCACGGGCGTGGCGGAACTGGCGGACGACCCGGCCTGAACCACCATTTGCCGTTTCCGCAATGCTCTTTGCGGCCCGGCGAAGCGTGCGCGCAGTCTGCATCCGGAAAGCACCGGCTCACACCCCGGAGCCGGTGCGGCGGAGGAGGCAGCAAATGGAAAATCGCCATGTCGTGATCATTCCGATCGAGATCGACGAGGAGCGGGAAAGCGCGTATCTCGACGCTTGGCAGAACGCCGCGGAAGTGATGGCCGCTCAGCCCGGCTTCATCCGGACGTACATGTTCCGCACGATCATTTCAGGGAGCACGTTCCGTCTCGTCAACGTGGCGGAATGGGAGTCCACTTCCCACTGGGATGAGGCGATGAACGTCTGCCCGATGATGGGTCAGCAGATAGCCGTAGCCCACGCCTCGAACTACGAGGCGATCCGGACGGTGCTGCCCGCCACGGGGCGGAGTTCCGGTGGCGGGCGCGCGCCCGTCGAACTGTCCCCCGCCGAGGAACACCGCCGCGCCGAGGCCGGGGAAGTCGTCGCCCTCCCCCGCCCGTAGCCCGGAATTTCCCGGGTACACCCACTGAGAAAGGAGCCATAGCGTGTATTTCGTCGACACTCTGGCGTTCGAGGGCCTGGGCAACCGCAGCTACCTGGCCGGCGGTCCGGGAACAGCGGTCGCGATCGATCCGCCGCGGGACATCGACCAGGTGATCGCCACCGCCGCCCGGCGAGGAGTGCGCATCGCCTGCGTGGTGGAGACGCACCTGCACAACGACTTCGTCTCCGGCGGCTGGGAGCTGGCCCGTATCACCGGAGCCCGCTACCTGGTCCCGGCCGACGCCGACGTCTCCTTCGCCCGTACGCCCGTCGCGGACGGCGACACGGCCGAGGTGGACGAGGGCCTGGTGCTGCGGGCCATCGCCACCCCTGGCCACACCCCGCACCACACCTCGTACGCGCTGGAGGAGGACGGCCGCGCGGTGGCGGTCTTCACCGGCGGCTCGCTGCTGGTCGGCACCATGGGGAGGCCGGACCTGGTGGACCCGCGGCTGACCGAGGAGTTGGCCCGCGCGCAGCACGCCTCCGCCCACCGGCTGGCGGCGGCGCTCGACGACGAGGTGCCCGTGCTGCCCACCCACGGCTTCGGCAGCTTCTGCTCCTCCTCCCCGGCCGACGGCGACGCGACCACGATCGGCAAGGAACGCGCCGGCAACGACGCCTTCACCCTGGACGCGGACGCCTTCGTGGAGCGGGTACTGGCCGGGCTGGGCGACGTACCCGCCTATTACACGCACCTGGGCCCGGTCAACGCCGCCGGCCCCGCGCCCATCGACCTGACCCCGCCCGAGCCCGCCGACGCCGCGCGGATCGCCGAGCGGCTGGCGGCGGGCGAGTGGGTGGTGGACCTGCGCAGCCGGGTCGCCTTCGCCGAGGGGCATGTGTCCGGATCGTTCAACTTCGAGGGCACGGGGAAGTTGGCCACCTATCTGGCCTGGCTGATCCCGTGGGGCAAGCCGGTCACCCTGCTCGCCGAGACCCGGACGGAGATCGCCGACGCGCAACGGGAACTGGCGCGTGTCGGCATCGACCGCCCGGCGGGCGCCGCCACCGGGGGCCCCGCCTCCTGGATCGGCGCGGGGGAGCGGCTCGCGTCCTTCCCCCGTGCCCGCTTCGCGGATCTCGCGGGCGTACGCGAGAACGTGGTGGTCCTGGACGTACGCCGCGACGCCGAGCGCGCGGACGGCTTCATCGAGGGCTCGGTGCACATCCCGATCCACGAACTGCACAGCCGGGCCGGTGAAGTGCCGGACGGCACAGTGTGGGTGCACTGCGCGGGCGGGATGCGCGCGGCGATCGCGGCCTCACTGCTGGACGCGACGGGGCGCGAGGTCGTCGCCGTCGATGACAGCTTCGAGGCCGCGGGCGAGGCGGGCTTGAACGTCACTTTCCAGCAGTAAAGAAGGCACGCATGTCCCTCTCACAGGCCGGCGACGGCATCGACAGCGGCGGCCGCAGTGGGCGAATAACGTGACCGCTCTGATCCTGGCCCTGGTCGCGGGAGCCGTCGTCGGGTTGGCGCTCGGCGCGCTGGGCGGCGGCGGCAGCGTTCTGGCGGTACCGGCGCTGATCTACCTGCTCGGCTTCACCCCGGCCGCGGCCACCACCGCCAGCCTGATCATCGTCACCGCCACGTCGCTGACGGCTCTGTACGCGCACGCCCGCGCCGGGCACGTGCGGTGGAAGGCGGGAGCGGCGTTCGCGGCGGCCGGAATCCTCCCGGCGGCGGGCGCCGGAGCCGCCACCGCCCATCTGCCTCAAGAGGCCCTGACCATTGCCTTCGCCGTCATAGCCGCTGTTGCGGCGGCCAAGATGCTCCGCTCGCCATCGCCATCGCCTGCTGACGCTGACCGCGCCGAGGGCGGCGGCGTACGACCGTTCAAGGCGGCCGGAGCGGGGGCGGGCCTGGGCGCGCTGACGGGCCTGCTGGGAGTGGGAGGCGGCTTCCTGGCCGTACCTGCCCTGGTCACCGTCCTGTCCTTCGAGATGGAGTCCGCGATCGGCACCAGCCTCCTGGTCATCTCAACCAACTCCCTGGCTTCCCTGGCCACTCGCTCCACCGCTGCCGCCACGCTCGACTGGGCGGTGATCGGCCCCTTCATCGGCGCCGCAATCCTGGGCGCCTGGGACGGCAAACGCCTCTCCGCCAAGGTCTCCGGCCCACGCCTGCAACGCATCTTCGCGGTGGCCTTGTTGGCAGTGGCGGCCTTCATGCTGGTGGACGCCGTGAGGTGACGGGCTGGGTGGGGCGGGGGCGAGGCTGGGTGGGTCGGTATTGGGGGTGGGCGGGTGCGGCTTTCGTCTCGGACCCTCCGGGCCCAAGGCGCCGGCAGCGGGAGGGGAGGGGGCGGGGCGGCTGCCGGATTGCTGCCTGACGGGTGGGTTCTCGGCTGAGGTCAGGGCTGGCTCCGCTGCGCTGCGCCGCTGGCTGCTTCCGCGAAGCGGTCGTTGCGGGTTGCTCGGGTGCGGGTTCATCTCGGACCCTGCGGGTCCACAGCGCCTGTAGTGACAAGTGGGGCTGTGGTGGTGGCTGTAGGAGGCTCCGCTGCGC
>NZ_JBHVHQ010000616.1:0-5240 GCF_042800135.1 Streptomyces sp. NPDC057654
GCCCTGGAACCAAGCCGGTTCCAGGGCCCTTCGTCAGATCTCAGCGGGCGCCGCTCACGCCTTCGTGAGGTCCTCGACCTCTTCCTCGGGTTCCCGGCCCGGGGTGGTGAGGTTGAACTTGGTGATCACGAAGCGGAAGAGCACGTAGTAGACCACCGCGAAGCACAGGCCGATCGGGATGATCATCCATGGCTTGGTCGCGAGGTTCCAGTTCAGCGCGTAGTCGATGAGACCCGCCGAGAACGTGAAGCCGTCATGGACGCCGAAGGCCCAGGTGATGCTCATCGACAGGGCCGTCAGCACGGCGTGCACCGCGTACAGCAGCGGGGCGATGAACATGAACGAGAACTCGATCGGCTCGGTGATGCCGGTGACGAACGAGGTCAGCGCGAGCGAGACCATCATGCCCATGACGGCCTTGCGGCGCTCGGGGCGGGCGCAGTGCGCGATGGCCAGGGCGGCGGCCGGCAGGCCGAACATCATGATCGGGAAGAAGCCGGAGGTGAACAGTCCGGCGCTCGGGTCGCCCGCCATGAAGCGGTTGATGTCGCCGTGCACGAGCTGGCCGGCCGCGTTGGTGAAGTCGCCCAGCTGGAACCAGGAGACGGTGTTGACGAACTGGTGCATGCCGACCGGGATCAGCGCGCGGTTGATCAGACCGAACAGGCCCGCGCCCGTGGAGCCCAGGCCCGTCATCCACTCGCCGAAGCTGGTGATGGCGTCGCCGATCGGCTGCCAGCCGACGACGACCAGGACGCCCATGGCGGTGCCGACGAACGCCATGATGATCGGCACCAGGCGGCGGCCGTTGAAGAAGCCCAGCCACGCGACGAGCTTGGTGCGGTGGAACCGCTGCCACAGGACCGCGCTCAGCAGACCCATGATGATTCCGCCGAGCACGCCGGGGTTCTGGTACGCGGCGGCGACCGCGTCACCGTGCGCCGGTATGCAGGCCCCGGTGAGCGAGCTGGTGGAGGCGAACTTCGAGCCGTCCGCGCACGCGATGGGGAACTGGTGGATCACCGAGTAGTAGACGAGGAATCCGGTGACGGCGGCGAGCGCCGTCGAACCGTCCGCCTTCTTCGCGAAGCCGATCGCGACGCCGATGCAGAAGAGCAGCGGCAGGCCGAGGGAGGAGTCGAAGAGGATGCCGCCGGCGCCCGCGAAGACCTTGGCGACCTTGTCCCAGCCGAGGCCGTCGGGGCCGAAGACGTCGGGCTGTCCGAGGCGGTTCAGGATGCCGGCTGCGGGGAGGACCGCGATCGGCAGCTGGAGACTGCGGCCGACCTTCTGTAGTCCTTGGAACAGCCCGGACCCCCGCTTCTTCGCGGGTGGCGCCGTGGCGGTGGCCGTGCTCATCGGATTCCTCCAGGTGAGGCGGGCGCTCGGGGAAAAGGGACGGCCCGCATTTTGGTCTACACCATTCAGTGGTTTAGACCTGTTGTAACACGTGAGGACCACATAAAGGAATCCATGATTCACCGCTTTACACAACACACGCCAAACAACCCCCGAGCCAACGGACTTGGGGGCTGATGTCCACAGGTCCCACCACTCAGGGAAACCCCAGGTGAGAGCCGTACGAACGTACGTACCGGCGCCAGTGCTCCCGCACCGGCGCTAGCGCACGTTCTCCTGCTCGATCTCCTCAGCCAACTCCTCCGGCTCCCGCCCCGGCGTCGGCAGATTGAACTTGGTGATCGCGAAGCGGAAGACCACGTAGTAGACCACCGCGAAACACACCCCGATCGGAATGATCAACCAAGGTTTGGTCGCCAGACTCCAGTTAATGACGTAGTCGATCAAACCGGCCGAGAAACTGAACCCGTCATGCACGCCGAATGCCCACGTCACCGCCATCGAGACACCCGTCAGCACCGCGTGCAGCCCATACAGAACCGGCGCGATGAACAGGAACGAGTACTCGATCGGCTCGGTCACCCCCGTCACGAACGACGTCAGCCCCACCGACAGCATCATGCCGCCGACCACCTTGCGGTTCTCCGGCCGCGCACAGTGCGCGATGGCCAGCGCCGCCGCCGGCAGCGCGAACATCATGATTGGGAAGAACCCCGAGGTGAACTGCCCCGCACTCGGATCACCCGCCAGAAAACGGTTGATGTCGCCATGCACCACCGTGCCGTCCGGCTTCGTGAAATCGCCGAACTGGAACCACATGAACGTATTCAGGAACTGATGCAGCCCGATCACCAGCAGCGCCCGGTTCGCGACGCCGAAGATGCCCGAGCCCGTCGACCCCAGATCCGTCAGCCACCTGCTGAAACTCGTCAGCGCGTCACCCACCGGCGGCCACACCCACAGACAGACGACCGCCACGACCAGCGCCACGAACGACATCAGAATCGGCACCAGCCGCCGGCCGTTGAAGAAACCCAGCCAGTCCACCAGCCGCACCCGGTGGAACCGCTGCCAGAACCACGCGCTCAGCAGCCCCATCACGATGCCGCCGAACACCCCCGGATTCTGATACGAGGGCAGATCCGCCGACGACCCCTTCAGACACGTGCCCGCCGTGAACTCCGCACCGCCCGAACAGTCCGGGAACTGATGCAGGATGTTGTAGTAGACGAGAAACCCCGCGACAGCGGCCAGCGCCGTCGAACCGTCCGCCTTCTTCGCCATCCCGATCGCCACACCCACGCAGAACAGCAACGGCAGCCCCAGCGACGAATCCAGCAGCGCACCGCCCGCGCCCGCGAAGACCTTCGCCACGTCGTCCCAGCCGAGCCCCGTCGCACCGAACACATCGTCCTGGCCGAGCCGGTTCAAGATGCCCGCGGCAGGCAGCACCGCGATCGGCAATTGCAGACTGCGCCCCATCTTCTGCATGCCCTGGAACAACCGCTGCGGCCACGGCTTCCGCGCCCCGGACCGCTTCCTCGGGCCCGCCGCTGCGGCGTCTGCACTCATCTGCGTCCTCCCGGACGTCGCTGCTCTCCAGCACACTTGCCGCCTGCCGCATACTGGTGTAGACCACTGCGATAGCGACGCGGCCCCACCCGGAGCGCGGCACCGGATAGCCGCCATCCTCAGCCGGATGGCACGCCGACGCCCACATAGTTGGGCCATCCGTGCGTTAACGTGTGAAAACCGCTCGGCGGCGCCGCCGAAGGGCCGAGACAACAGGAGTGCACATGGCCAGCAAGGCTGAGAAGATCGTCGCCGGGCTCGGCGGCCTCGACAACATCGAAGAGGTCGAGGGCTGCATCACCCGCCTGCGCACCGAGGTCGTCGACCCCTCCCTCGTCGACGAAGCCGCACTCAAGGCCGCCGGCGCCCACGGCGTCGTCAAGATGGGCACCGCCATCCAGGTCGTCATCGGCACCGACGCCGACCCGATCGCCGCCGACATCGAAGACATGATGTGAACCGCTGAACCCCACGCGGCGCCTTCCGCGGACTTCCCGAAGGGCCCCCTCCACCGCGCGCCCGCCCGCGAGCACGCACCGGAACGGGGCCCTTCGCGATGCCGATAGGCTCGACCCCATGTCTCGCATCGACGGCCGCACGCCCGACCAACTCCGCCCCATCACCATCGAACGCGGCTGGAGCAAGCACGCCGAAGGATCCGTCCTCGTCTCCTTCGGAGACACCAAGGTCTTCTGCACCGCCTCCGTGACCGAGGGCGTCCCCCGCTGGCGCAAGGGCAGCGGCGAGGGCTGGGTCACCGCCGAATACTCCATGCTCCCCCGCTCCACCAACACGCGAGGCGACCGCGAGTCCGTACGCGGCAAGATCGGCGGCCGTACGCACGAGATCTCCCGCCTCATCGGCCGCTCGCTGCGCGCCGTCATCGACTACAAGGCGCTCGGCGAGAACACCATCGTCCTCGACTGCGACGTCCTCCAGGCCGACGGCGGCACCCGCACGGCGGCCATCACCGGCGCATACGTCGCCCTCGCCGACGCCATCGCCTGGGCCCAGGGCAAGAAGATCATCAAGGCCGGGCGGCAGCCGCTGACCGGTACGGTCAGCGCCGTCAGCGTCGGCATCGTCGGCGGCGTACCGCTCCTCGACCTCTGCTACGAGGAAGACGTACGCGCCGACACCGACATGAACGTCGTCTGCACCGGCGACGGCCGCTTCGTCGAGATCCAGGGCACCGCCGAGGCCGAGCCGTTCGACCGCACGGAGCTCAACTCCCTCCTCGACCTGGCCGTCGCGGGCTGCGCCACACTCGACGCCGCCCAGCGCGAGGCGCTCGCCGCGAAGCTGTGACGCGATAACGCCGTGACGGGGCGGCGGAGCAACCCTCGGCGGGGGAAAGCGCGTTCCTAGGGATGCGGGAGACGGGCGTACGCACGCCCGTACCCCGCATCCGCTGCTTCCGGGAGGGGACCCCGCCATGACCACCGAGCGCCCGCGCCGCCGACGGCGACGCCGCGTCACCACCACCGCCGTCACCGCCTGTGCCGTGCTCGTGATCGCGGTGCCCCTCATATCGGCGTGCGACCCCGTCGACAAGGCGGTGGACTGCGGACGGCTCGCCTCCACGCTCTCCGACGACGTGAGCGACCTCGTACGCACCGTGCACGACACGTCGGCGGGCTCCGACGAGGCCAAGAAGTCCGTGGACCGGCTGAACAAGGACCTCGGGCGGCTGGCGAAGTCGGACGACGAGTCGGTGAAGAAGTCGGTGAGCGCGCTGCGGAAAGCCGTCGACGAGATCGACGACGCGGTCGCCGACAACCGGCGCCCCGACCTCTCCAGCCTCAAGGACGCGACCAGCGGCCTCGTCAAGACGTGCGCACCTGGATAATCGGGCCCCATGCACCGTCTGATCCTCGCCACCCGCAATGCCAACAAGGTCACCGAGCTGCGCGCGATCCTCGCCGACGCCGGTCTGGACGTGGAACTCGTGGGCGCCGACGCCTACCCCGAGATCCCCGACGTCAAGGAGACCGGCGTCACCTTCGCCGAGAACGCGCTCCTCAAGGCCCACGCGCTGGCCCGCGCCACGGGCCATCCGGCTGTCGCCGACGACTCCGGCCTCTGCGTCGACGTCCTGGGCGGCGCGCCCGGCATCTTCTCCGCCCGCTGGTCCGGCACCCACGGCGAGGACCAGGCCAACCTGGACCTGCTCCTCGCCCAGCTCGGCGACATCGCCGACGAACACCGCGCCGCCCACTTCGCCTGCGCGGCGGCCCTCGCCCTCCCCGACGGCACCGAACGCGTCGTGGAGGGCCGCCTGGAGGGCACCCTCCGCCACACCCCTGCGG
>NZ_JBHVHQ010000617.1:0-5216 GCF_042800135.1 Streptomyces sp. NPDC057654
GCCACGGACGGCGCCCGCCGTGAGCTTGTAGCCGACGCCGTAGACGGTGAGGAGCCGGGCGGGCGCGCGGGGGTCGGCCTCGATCTTCTTGCGCAGGTTCAGGATGTGGACGTCGACGGTGCGCGCCGATATGAAGCGGTCGAAGCCGTGCAGTTCGGCCAGGAGCAGCTGGCGGCTGAAGACCCGGCCGGGCTGCGCGGCGAGTGCGACGAGGATGCGGAACTCGCCCGGCGTGCAGTCGACGTCGGCGCCCTCGACGGTGACCAGGTGGCGGTCCGGGTCCACGGTCAGGGCTCCGACGCGCAGGACCGGATCGGGCGCGGGGACGGTGCGTGCGGCGCGGCGCAGCAGGGTGCGGACCCGGGCGACGAGTTCCCGCGGGCTGTAGGGCTTGGTGAGGTAGTCATCGGCGCCCAGGTCGAGGCCGAGCAGCAGATCGTCCTCGGTGGAGCGCGCGGTGAGCATCAGGACGGGCAGCTCGTGTCCTTCGGCTCGCAGGCAGCGGACGACGTCGAGGCCGTCGAGGCGCGGCATCATCACGTCGAGCACGAGCAGGTCGGGCGCGGACCGGTGGAGGTGGTCGAGCGCCTCGCGCCCGTCGCGCACGACGACCACCTTGTGGCCCTCGCGCTCCAGGTAGCGGCGGGCCAGCTCGGCCTGCTTCTCATCGTCCTCGGCGACCATCACGTACGCGTTCACGAGGCCCGAGCCTAGGCCGCCCGCGCGGGCGCGACCGGCCCGGGGAGAGCGGGCTGACAGCATGGCGACACTGGCCTGACAAGTTCTTCATATCCGGCGGCCACGCTCGTGACATGCCGATTTCCACCCCTCGCCGCTCCGCACGGACCGCCTGGCTGTCCGCCGCCTGCGCCCTCGCCCTGACGACCCTGCTCACCGCCTGCGGCGGGGGTGGCGACGACGCGAAGGACAGCAAGGCCGACGGCGTCGCGTCCATCGAGACGGGCAAGCCCGGAGCGGGTGCCAAGGGCGGCTCCGGCGATGCCTCGTCCGACAGCGGCCGTCCCCAGTGGCGCCTCGACTCGACCGACGAGGAGATCGAGACTCTCTGGGTGCGCTACTACGGCTGTCTCAAGGAGAACGGCGTCCACATGACGAACGTGCGCGGCCACGAGCTTCCGGCGCGGCCCGACGGCAAGGTCCTCACCGACAACAGCGTGCAGGAGCCGAAGGCCGCGTACACGAAGTGCAAGATCAAGATGCCGCTGATGCCCGACGTGCTGGACAGCAAGAAGAACCCGAAGTACGAGCAGCAGCTCGCGGCCGACGTGAAGTGCATGCAGGACAAGGGCATGAAGGTCGCCCTCGGTGGCGACAAGGGCACGGAATGGTCCTTCACGGGAAAGCCGTCGGGCCTCAGCAATGCCCAGGAGAACAAGATCGAGAAGGCGTGCGAGCTGGAGGCCTTCGGTGGCAAGCACTGAGTACGAGCCGCCGACGGCCGACGGCGACGCGGCATACGCAGACGCCGCGTACGGAGACGCGGAGTACGCGGACGCGGAATACGCGGACGCCCCCGCGCGTCGCTCCTGGCGGCGCCGTGCCGTTCTCGTGGCCGTCGGCATCCTGGTGGTGGCCGGCGTCGCCGGGGGCGCCGCACTGGTCATCGGCGACGACGGGTCGAAGTCGACCGCCGCCGCCGGCAAGGCGGCCGTCAAGACGGCCGCAGTGCAGCGCACGGACCTCTCCGACACACAGGAGCTGGGCGGCACACTCGGCTACGGGTCCGAGAAGCCCGTCAAGGGCGCCAAGAAGGGCGTGGTGACCTGGCTGCCGGCCAGCGGCGCCACCGTGACCCGCGGCAAGCCCCTGTACAAGGTGGACGACCACCCGGTGCCCGTCTTCTACGGCGCGACCCCGCTCTTCCGCAAGCTGGGCAAGCCGGGCACGAAGGGCCCCGATGTGAAGGTCGTCGCGGACAACCTGCGGGCGCTCGGATACGACTTCGACGGGGTGCCCGGCGGCTCCGGCGGCCAGACCGGGACCGGCGGGGCCGGCGCGGACCAGGGCCGGTTCACCGCTTCGCTGAGCGCCGCGATCAAGCGCTGGCAGAAGCACGTCGGCATGGAACCGACCGGCTCCCTCGATGTCGGCGACGTCCTGGTGCTGCCCGGCCAGGTACGGGTCGGCGTGGTCAAGGCGCAGCTCGGCGACGACGCGGCAGGTCAGCTGCTGACCCTCACGCCGACCTCGAAGGCGGTGACCGTGTCGGTGGATACGACCGACGTCGGTTCCATCAAGAAGGGCGCGAAGGTCTCCGTCATCCTGCCGGACGGCAAGGAGACGCCGGGCGAGGTCAGCGGCATCAGCCGGGTGGCGTCGGGTGGCGGCGCGGATTCGGACACGGATTCGGGCGGCCCCGCCAAGTCGGACGTCACCGTGCATCTCACCGACTCCGCCCCGGGGAAATTCGACGCGGCCTCGGTCCGCGTACGGTTCACCTCGCAGACCCGGCACGACGTACTGACCGTCCCCGTCGGCGCCCTCCTCGCCCTCAGCGAGGGCGGCTACGCGGTGCAGCAACCGGGCGGCGGCCTGATCGCCGTGAAGACCGGGATGTTCTCGCGCGGCATGGTCGAGGTGACGGGCAAGGGCCTGACCGAGGGCACCAAGGTGGTGGTGTCCTCGTGACCCAGGAACCCGCGTACGCCACACCCCACGCCTCGTACCCGCCAGGACCGGACGGCGGGTACGGGAACGTGCCGCCGCACGACGGCTACGAGAACGTGCCACCGCTTGGCGAGTACGAGAGCGTGCCGCCGCATGGCGAGTACGAGAGCGCGCCGCCCGTCCTCGCCGTCCGCGCGGCCTCCCGCCGCTACGCGGGCGGCGTCACGGCCCTCGACCGGGTCTCGCTCACCGTCGAACGCGGCGAACTGCTCGCGATCCTCGGCCCGTCCGGCTCCGGCAAGTCCACGCTGCTCAACCTGATGGGCACCCTGGACCGGCCGACCGAGGGCAGCGTGGAGATCGACGGGCAGGACGTGGCGACGCTCACCGACCGGGAGCTGTCCGCGCTGCGCGGCGGACGGCTCGGCTTCGTCTTCCAGCAGTTCCATCTGACGGAGGGCCTGAGCGCCGCCGAGAACGTCGCGACGGGCCTGCTGTACGCGGGAGTCGCCCGCCGCCGGAGACGGCCGCTGGCCCTGGAGGCGCTGTCCCGCGTCGGCCTCGCGCACCGCGCCGGGCACCGCCCGCACGAGCTGTCGGGCGGCGAGCGCCAGCGGGTGGCCATCGCCCGCGCCCTGGTCAACGGGCCCTCGCTGGTCCTCGCGGACGAACCGACGGGCGCCCTGGACACCGCCAACGGCCGTTCCGTACTCGACCTGCTGACTCAGCTCAACGCGGAGGGCACCACCATCGCCGTCATCACCCACGACCGGGGCATCGCGGCCGAGCTGCCGCGCCGCGTGGAGCTCCTCGACGGCCGCGTGGTCGCCGACACGGCATCCGGGACGTCCTCGTGAGGGCGCGGTCAAGGTCCGTACGCCCCGTACGGCTCTCCCCCGGCGACATCCTGCGGCTCGGCCTGCTCGGCGTGCGGACCCGCAAAATGCGCGCCGCGCTCTCCGCGCTCGGCATCTCCATCGGCATCGCCACCCTGATCCTGGTCATCGGCATCCCGGCCTCCAGCCACAAGGCGCTGATGAACGAACTGTCGGCGCTCGGCACGAACATGCTGCGCGCCGAACCGGTGCCCGACCACAAACCGCCCATACTGCTGCCCGAGAGCTCGGTCGCCTCCGCGCTGCGGGTGGGACCGGTGACCGGGGCCAGCGCGGTCGGCAACACCCATGCGAAGGTGCGCCGTTCGGACCAGGTGCCGGAGAGCGACGGCGCCGGGATCGCCGCGCTCGCGGCGCGCACCGACCTGCTCCCGTCGGTCAACGCCCATATGCAGACCGGCCATTTCCTCGACGCGGCCGGCTCCCACTTCCCCACCGTCGTGCTCGGCCACGACGCGGCGACCCGGCTCGGTATCGACCGGACCATGCTGGGCGGCGGACAGGCGCCCCAAATAGCCATCGGCAAGGACATGTACACCGTCGTCGGCATCCTCGCGCCGGTGCCGCTGGCCGACGAGCTGGACAGCGCGGTCCTGGTCGGCTGGGACGTCGCCCGCAAACGACTGGCCTTCGACGGCCACCCGACGGTCGTCTACGTCAAGGCGCGCGAGGACGCCATCGAGAACGTACGCGACGTCCTCGCGGCGACGCTGAACCCGCAGGAGCCCGCCATGGTGCAGGTCAGCCGCCCCTCGGACGCGCTGGCCGCCAAGCGGGCCACCGAGAACACGTTCTCCGCGCTCTTCCTCGGCCTCGGCGGGGTGGCGCTGCTCGTCGGCGGCGTCGGCGTCGCCAACACCATGGTGATCTCGGTCCTCGAACGGCGCCGGGAGATCGGCCTGCGCCGGGCGCTCGGCGCCAACCGGGGCCAGATCAGGGGCCAGTTCCTCACCGAGTCGGTGGTCCTGAGCGGCCTCGGCGGGGTGGCGGGCACCGTCATCGGGGCCGTGGCGACCCTCGGGTACGCGGCCTGGCGCGACTGGCCGCTCGTGATCCCGCCGGGCGCGGTGGCCGCCGGATTCGGCGGCGCGGTCCTGGTGGGCGTGATCGCGGGCGTCTACCCGTCGGTACGCGCGGCCCGGCTCGCCCCGACGGAGGCACTGGCCACGCAGTGAGCCCCGGCACGCGGCCGTACGGGCTCTGCGGTGAGAATGGGCGGGTGAGCCCGGACCTGGACATCGAGAGCGCCCTGCGGCCGCGGCTGCCGTCGCCGGTGCGGGAGGTGCACGACGAGCGGTTCGCGCGCCGGGGGCTGCGGCTGCTGCTGAAACGGGACGATCTGATCCATCCCGACCTGCCGGGCAACAAGTGGCGCAAGCTCGCGCCCAATCTGCGGGCCGCCGCCGCGGCCGGCCGCCGTACGCTGCTGACCTTCGGCGGCGCGTACTCCAACCACCTGCGCGCCACCGCCGCCGCCGGCCGTCTGCTGGGCTTCGCCACCGTCGGCGTCGTACGCGGCGACGAACTGGCCGGCCGGCCGCTGAACCCCTCCCTCGCCCAGTGCGCCGCCGACGGCATGCGGCTGCTGTTCGTCAGCCGCGGCACGTACCGCCGCAAGGCCGAGCCCGAGGTGCTGGCGGAACTGCTGGCCACGGCCGCCCCCGGCGAGGAGTGCTGCGTCATCCCCGAAGG
>NZ_JBHVHQ010000618.1:0-5212 GCF_042800135.1 Streptomyces sp. NPDC057654
GGGCCGTACGGACCGCCGCTTCGCGTCCCGCGCCCCGGGACCGGCTGTTGACCCCCGCAGGCCGTGCCGTTAGCTTCGCCCCACGGACCACGCACTTCCACAAAATGTTGATGTGGTGGACGGGCAGCGGGAGGACGCCGGATGGGGCAGCACAAGACGGTCGCGACCAGCCTGGGCAGGGCCGTGCGCGACGAGATCGACGCGTCCCTCGCCGAGACCGACGCGGACCTCGCCCGCCGCTATCCCGGCGACCCCGGCACCCGGCAGCCCGTCCACACCGTGTACGTCCCCGCCGACGCCTTCACCGCCGCGACCATACGTTCCTGGGGCGGCCGGGCCCTCGCGGCGCTCGACGCACACGCCCCCGACGCCGCGTCCCTCGCCGCCGTCCTCGGCATCCCCGACGAGCTCGCCGAGCCCGTGCACGAGCGCGTACGGGCCAAGCTGGAGCACGAACCCGTCGAAGACCTGCGCATCGACTTCGAGGACGGCTACGGCCCCCGCGACGACGCCGAGGAGGACGCCGACGCCGCCCGCGCCGCCGAACTCACCGCCGCCGCCTGCCAGGACGGCACCGCCGCCCCGTACATGGGCATCCGCATGAAGTGCATGGAGGCCGCCGTCCGGGACCGCGGCATCCGCACCCTCGACATCTTCCTCACCGGCCTGATGGACGCCGGCGGCCTCCCCGCGGGGCTCGTGCTGACCCTCCCCAAGGTCAGTGCGCCCGAGCAGGTCGCCGCCATGGCGCACCTGGCCGGGGAGTTCGAGAAGGCGCGCGGACTGGCCGCCGGCCGGATCGGGTTCGAGATCCAGATCGAGACGGCCCAGGCCGTCCTGGGCGCCGACGGGACCGCCACCGTCGCCCGCATGATCGACGCGGCCCAGGGACGCGCCACCGCGCTGCACTACGGCACCTACGACTACAGCGCGGCCTGCGGCATCAGCGCCGCCCACCAGTCCCTGGACCACCCGGCCGCCGACCACGCCAAGGCCGTCATGCAGACCGCCGCCGCGGGCACCGGGGTCCGGCTGTCCGACGGCTCCACCAACGTGCTGCCCGTCGGCCCCACCCGACAGGTCCACGACGCCTGGCGGCTGCACCACCGCCTCGTACGCCGATCCCTGGCCCGCGGCTACTACCAGGGCTGGGACATGCACCCCGGCCACCTGCCCAGCCGCTACGCGGCCGTCTACGCCTTCTACCGCGAGGGCCTGGAGCGGGCCGCCTCCCGCCTCGTCGCGTACACGCACCGCACGGGCGGCGACGTCCTGGACGAACCCGCCACCGCCCGCGCGCTCAGCGGCTACCTGCTGCGCGGACAGGACTGCGGCGCGGTCGGCGCGGGCGAGACGGCCCGGCTCACCGGTCTCACCCGGGCCGACCTCGAAGCCCTCGCGGGCCGGCCGAAGGCGTGATCCGGGCCTTCCGCATCCGGGCCTTCACCATCCGGGCCCTCATTCCCGGCGCGTCACCCGCCGTCGGCCGCGGTGCCGGAACAGCCGCGCCCGCTGCGAGAGCCTGCTGCGCATCCGCACCGTCACGGCGAAGGCCACCAGCAGAATCAGCACCCCCAGACTCGCCGCCTGCCACACCAGCGACTGGAGCACCGTCACGACTCCTATAAAGGCGAGCCCCAGCAGGAACACCATCTCGCGGAGTTCCTTCTTGAGCTGGTACGAGCGGCTGGAGCGGATACGGACCGTCGCCAGCCACTGCTCGCCCAGGCCCAGCCCCCACCACAGCCGCCGGTCCAGAAAGACCCACGGCAGGTCCGGGAACGTGCCCAGCGCGTCCAGGGAGCTCGGATAGCGGCTCGTCATGTCCCCGCCGTGCAGCTGCGTCCGCCGCTCCTGCACCTCCGAGCTGGTGCGGATTGCCTTCAGCTCCAGGGTCGGGACGATGCCCTCCCGGTCCGGGAACCCCTCGATCACCACGCTGTCCCCGCTCGCGACGCCCAGCAGCTCCAGCGTCATCTCGTCCAGCAGGCACACCTCGTGCTCGGCGCTCGCCCGGTCCCCGTCCTGCACCCGGCAGACGACGTAGTTGGGCGCCCCGAAGAAGAACCCCGTCCACCGGCTGCTGCCGTGCCGCACCTGCGCCGGGGCGACCGTGACGGCCTCGCCGGGCTCCAGGCCCAGCCCCACCCGCAGCGAGTGGTCGACCTGCATCGTCCGCGTGTCGTCGGCCGCGATGTCGGGCGCCACCACCACGCCGGCCAGCGCCCCGAGCCGCTCGTGCCGGGCCGTCGGCAACTGCGCGTTCTGCACCATCAGATGGGACGGGCCGCCCAGCTCCCGCGCGAGGCGCGCCGAGACGCGCACGACCCCGGCGCCACGCTGGTCGAAGAGGTTCGGCGTCCGGCACGCCGGATAGTGGTCGGCGGGCAGCTCGTTGAGCGGGTGGATGTCGTCGTAGACCGTGCTCGCCGGGGCCTCGGGCGCATACTCCTCCAGGCCCGAGAGGGCGGCGCGCTCCTCGTCCGCGAAGAGCCGGGTGCCCTTCTCGCACAAGTGCAGGTCCCCGCGGGCCGCCGCGCTGAACTCCTCCGGCGTGGAGCCGAACCAGTCCCGCAACTGCCGGGACTCCGAGATGAGTTCGGTCAGCAGCCGCCGCTCGCCCGGATGGTCGCGCGGCGCCCCGGAGCCGTCGTGCAGCACCCCGTACCGGTTCACGTACGCGTACATGCCGCCCAGCAGCTCGCCCGACGCCAGCTCCGCGCGGAACACGTCCCCCGGCAGTATCACCCGGTGGTACTCGCCGACCGGGTCGAAGATCCCCTCGCTCGCGTCGACGAGCTCCAACTGCGCCACGTCCAGCCAGGTCACGAAGAGGTCCATGGTGCGGCCCGGAGCGCGGTACGGCGACGAGGACACATAGCCCATGGGCGACACGTACGCGGACACCCCGACCCCGATCCCCGACACCCGCACCTTGGCCATCGGGATCGTCGCGGAGACGCCCGCGCCCTCCATCTTGTGGCACAGCTGCGCCGGACAGGCGTTGGAGCCGACCGAGAGCACGGGGAAGCGGTCGCCGACGAGCGTCTGGTTGGCGCTCATCAGCGCGTAGTTGAGCGGCACGGGCTCCTCGGCGCCGGGGTCGCCCCGGAACCCGCCGGGCGGCGGCTGCACCTGCCACTTGGCGAGCCGGCGGCCCGCCACCGGACGCAGCCGCAGCAGGCGGCGCTGGTGCAGCAGTCCGGACTCGGCGGGCCAGGCGCCGGGGTAGATCAGCGGATGTTCGCGGGGCGCCTCGGCGAGGCCGAGCGCTTCGAGCGTACGGTCGTCCACGGTGCTCCTGGTCGGTGAGGCGGTGTGAGACCGAGCTGGTACCGGAACCGAACGCCGAACGCGGCACCGCGTCCCGGTGGGGGAGAGATACCCAACTCGGCGTCGAAAGCGCGCTGTCGACGCCGAAGGTACTCCGGTCGTGGGATGCCGTGCGTGTCTCCCCGCCCCGTGCGACTACGACGCGCGGGGGCGTGCTACGAGCCTCGGGGCCCGGCTTCTGCCGCCGCGTGCCGGGTGCGCGCTACGCGTCTCGCGCCGGCGGGATCTCGCCCGAGCCGCGGGCGACAAGACGGGTCGGCAGGACCGTCTGCTGAGGCTCCTCCGCCGCCCCCTCCAGCCGCCGGAACAGCTGCTCGGCGGCCGTACGCCCGAGCCGCGCGGCGTCCTGGGCTATCACCGTGATCCCCAGCAGGTCGGCCAGCTCCAGATCGTCGAAGCCGACCAGCGCCACCGGCCGCGACCGCTCCGCCAGGACCCGCACGGCGGTCACGGTGACCCGATTGTTCCCCGCGAACACGGCCGTCACCGGCTCGGGCCCGGACAGCACCCGGTCGACCTCGGCCCGTACGTGCGCGGGGGCGGTCGGCCCCAGCGACACCCAGCTCTCCTCCACGGGCAGCCCCGCGTCGGCCATCGCGGTGCGGTAGCCGCGCAGCCGCTCGCTCGCGGTGTGGATGCGCGGCTGGTCGCCGACGAAGGCGATGCGGCGGTGGCCGTGGGCGATCAGGTGGGCGACCCCGTCGCGGGCGCCGCCCATGCTGTCGGAGAGCACGGCGTCGGCGTCGATCTTCCCGGCCGGGCGGTCCACGAAAACCGTGGCGACCCCGGCGGCGATCTCCGGCTCCAGATACCGGTGGTCGTCGCCGGCCGGGATGACCAGCAGGCCGTCGACCCGGCGGGCGCAGAAGGCGAGCGCCAGCTCCTGCTCGCGCTCGGGGTCCTCGGCGCTGGAGCCGTTGATGAGCAGCGCGCCATGGGACCGGGCGACCTCCTCGACGGCGCGGTTGAGCGGCGCGTAGAACGGGTCGGCGAGGTCTTCGAGCACCAGGCCGATCGAGGCCGTGCGGCCCTTGCGCAGAATGCGCGCGCTGTCGTTGCGGCGGAAGCCCAGGCCCGTGATGGCCTCCTGCACGCGCCGCTCGGTGTCGGGCGTCACCCCCGGCTCGCCGTTGACCACGCGGGACACGGTCTTCAGGCCCACGCCGGCGCGCGCGGCGACGTCCTTCATGGTCGGCCGGGCGCCGTAGCGGGGCTGCGGACTGCGGGGGGTGTCGGCCACGGTGACTCGTCCTGTCGTTGCTGCTGTACGTACGGGAGTGACGTCGAGCATAGAGCCTGGACAACGTTGTCAACTGTGGGGAGACTTGTCGCTCTGCAACTCTGCCCGCGCCTGTGGACCAGGAGACATCGCACCCATGCACACCGACCTCGTCGCCGCACTCGACATCGGCGGCACCAAAATAGCGGCCGCCCTGGTGGACGGGCGCGGGCAGCTGCTCGTACGCGCCCAGCGGCCCACCCCCGCCCGTGAGGACGGCGCGACGGTGATGCGCGTGGTGACCGCGGTGCTCGAAGAGCTCAAGGCGTCCGGCGGCTGGTCGCGGGTACGGGCCGTCGGCATCGGCAGCGCGGGCCCCGTCGACGCCTCCGACGGCACCGTCAGCCCGGTCAACGTGCCCGGCTGGCGCGGCTTCCCGCTGGTCGCGGAGGTCACGAAGACGGCCGGGCCCGTCCCCGTCGTGCTGGTCGGCGACGGGGTGGCGATGACGGCCGCCGAGCACTGGCAGGGCGCGGCCCGCGGTCATGACAACGCGCTGTGCATGGTGGTCTCCACCGGCGTCGGCGGCGGACTGGTGCTCAACGGCCGGCTGCACCCCGGCATCACCGGCAACGCGGGCCACATCGGCCACATCAGCGT
>NZ_JBHVHQ010000619.1:0-5194 GCF_042800135.1 Streptomyces sp. NPDC057654
GCTGGGCCGCCTACGCGGCCGACCGGCAGGCCGAGGACCCCGCCTCCATGCTCAGCCTCTACCGCGCGGCGATCCGGTCGCGCACGGAGTTCGGCGAAGGCCCGCTGACCTGGCTCCCCGCGCCGGACCGCGCCGCCCGCGCCGCCTTCGGGCACACCCCCCTCGACCCGGCCCGCCGCGCCGCCGCCGCCCGCGCGGGCCGCGCCCCGGCGGCGGCGCACGCCGAGGCCGTCGCCCGTGTGTGGGCGGGATGAGCCGGCCCACACCGGCGGCCTCCCGTAACCCCGCACCCCGGCGGGCCGGCGCCCGGCACAATGGGGGAGTGGACGAGCCGATACCCGTGACCCGCGCCGTGGACCACGGCACCGCCAAGCTGATGCCGGACGTGGACCGGCCCCGCGCCTGGCTGCTCACGGTGGACGGCGCGCCCCAGTCGTACGTCGACCTGGACGACCCCGCCCACCTGGAGTTCGAGTACGCGCGCAGGCTCGCCCACGTCCTGGACGCGGCCGACGAGCCGGGCGCCCCCCTCGACGTGCTGCACCTCGGCGGCGGTGCGCTCACCCTGCCCCGCTACGTCGCCGCCACCCGCCCCGGCTCCCGGCAGCACGTGATCGAGGCGGACCGCGGACTGCTCGACCTGGTCGCCGAACATCTGCCGCTGCCGCCCGGCCCGGGGATCGAGGTAAGGGCGGCGGACGCCCGTACGGCCCTGGAAGAGGCCCCGGACGGATCGGCGGACGTGATCATCGCCGACGTCTACGGCGGCTCCCGGGTCCCGGCGCACCTCACCTCCGTCGAGTACGCGCGGTCGGCGGCCCGCGTTCTGCGCCCCGGCGGCCGCTATCTGGCCAACCTCGCCGACAGCGCCCCGTTCGCCTTCCTCCGCTCCCAACTGGCCACCCTCGCCACGGCCTTCGAGGAGCTGTGCCTGATCGCGGAGCCCTCGGTGCTGCGCGGGCGGCGGTTCGGCAATGCCGTCGTCGTCGCCTCGGACACGCCGATCCCGGTGGCGACGCTGGCCCGGCGGGCCGCGGCGGACGCCTTCCCGGCGCGCGTCGAGTACGGGGACGCGCTGGCGCGGTTCATCGCCGGGGCGGCGGCCGTGCACGACGACGGCGCGGTGCCGTCGCCGAGGCCGCCGGACGGGGCGTTCAGCATCGGCTGAGACCGGGAGACCGGGAGACCGGGAGGCCGGGGGGCCGGAGGGACGGTCGAAACCGGTCGGGCGGGCTGCGCGAAGGGCTCAGCTCAGGCGCTCGCCCTCGCGCTCCTCGGCCCCGGCCGGCTTCCCCGATGCCACGTCCGCCGGCTTCCGTACGAGACCGCGCACCCCCGGCACCATGAGCACCCCCGCCGTCAGCAGCACGATCAGCGCCGAGCACCCCCACAGCGCCGCCGGCCGGCCGACCAGCTCCTCGACGGGACCGGCCAGGGCCGTGGCCACCGGCAGCATCGCCACCGAGCCGAACCAGTCGTACGCCGAGACGCGCGAGAGCTTGTCCTCCGGGATCTCCTGGTGCAGCGCCGTCATCCAGGTGACGCCGAACACCTCCAGCGTGACGCCGACGGCGAACATGACGGAGATCAGCGCCGGTACGGACACCGGGACGGCGAGTGCCGCCGACGGCAGGGCGAGCGGGAAGACGCACAGGATGCCCGCCAGCAGCATCCGGCGCGGCCGCCACCGGGTCATCAGGAGGCCGCCGCCGATCGTGCCCGCGCCGAACGCGGCCAGCGCCAGCCCCCACGGCCGGGCCCCGCCCAGCTCGTCCCGGGCGACCAGCGGCCCGTACACCGACTCGGCCGCTCCCACCACGGCGTTGACCACCGCGAACTGCACGACGATGGTCCACAGCCACGGCCGTCCGGTGAACTCCCGCCACCCCTCGCGCAGATCGGCCAGCATGCCGCCGCCCGGCCCGCGGGCCGGAATGTGGCTGACGTCGAGGAAGGCGCGCAGAGCGCCCGAGAGCGCGAAGGCGGCGGCGTCCACGGCGAGCACCCAGCCCGCCCCGAAGGCGGCGACGAGCGCCCCGCCGAGGGCGGCGCCGCCGATCTGCGCGCCGTTGGTGCCCAT
Source organism: Streptomyces sp. NPDC057654 (assembly GCF_042800135.1). Taxonomy (NCBI): domain Bacteria; kingdom Bacillati; phylum Actinomycetota; class Actinomycetes; order Kitasatosporales; family Streptomycetaceae; genus Streptomyces; species Streptomyces sp. NPDC057654. The sequence goes on from NZ_JBHVHQ010000619.1 coordinate 2,081, forward strand.
CCGGAAGAACGCGAACGCCCTGGCCGCCTGCTCGCCGCTGACCGTCGACATCAGCATGCCCTCGGCCGCCGGGGCGAAGAACGCCTGCCCCGTGCCGCTGAGCGCGGCGAGCAGCGCCATCTGCCACAGCCGCGGCTCGCCCGCGAGCACCAGCACGGCGAAGGCCGCCTGGGAGAGGCAGTTCAGGGTGTTGGCCGCGACCATCACCCGGTGCCGCGGCAGCCGGTCGGCCAGCGCCCCGCCGATCAGCAGGAAGAGGACGAGCGGGACCGTACGGGCCGCGGCGACCAGTCCCACGTCCGTGCCGTCGCCGCCCGCCTGGAGCACCGCGAACGCCGCCGCGATCAGGGCGCCGGAGTTTCCGAGGCCCGAGACCACGGCGGCGGCGGTCAGCAGGGAGTAGTTGCGGCCCGCCCAGGCGGGGCGGCGGGGTCCGCGCCCGGCGGCGGACGGTCCGGTGGCGGCGGGTTCGGTCACCGGGTGGACTATCCCTGGGCACGGGCCCGGATGCCAACTCGGATACGGTCCGGATGCGACCCCGTACGGTGAGACCGCGATCCCGCACGGTCAGGACACAGGCCCGTACGGTCAGAACATGACCCCGTACGGTCAGGACACCGGCAGCGGCCGCAGCGTGCTCATGATCTTCTTGATGGTGGCGTCCGACAGCTCGTCCTTCACGCCGACGTCGGTGTAGAGCACCCAGGTCGCGAGATCCCCGGCGGTGTCCTTGTAGGACACGGTGAACACCTTGCCGTCCGTGGTGCACTTGTCGGTCTTCTTCACACCGGTCGCCTTGGCCGACGACCAGAAACCGGTCAGCCCGTGGTCGCTCTTGAAGGGCTGCGACTTGGTGCCCGCCAGATGGCCCGTCTTCTTGGTGTCGTAGGCGTAATAGGCCCAGCTAAGCGCCTCGACCTCCGCCGCCTGGGCCGGGCTCTTCGCGCTCTGCGCGCCCTTCGTGCCGGCTCCGCCCTGGCGGGTGTTCTTGGCGCAGCTGTCCGGCTTGTAGAAGGCGGGCGCCGTCATGCCCACGCCCTCGCCCTTGTCGTCCTGGAACCCGGTGGTCAGGCCGGGGGTCGCCACGTGCCAGTCCGGCGGGACGTCGAACGCGTCGTGGCGCAGCGGGTTGGCGACCGGCTTCCAGCCGTCGATCACCGGCTTCACGTCGCCGCTGCCCGCGCGCGGGTTGTCGGCCTCCTCCTCGCTGTCGTCTTGCGAAGCGGAGGCGGAGGCGGACGGCGACGGGGCACCGGTCGGCGAGGAGCTCTGCCCGCCCTTCGCCTCGTCCTTCTTCCCGCCGTCGCCGTCGCGGAACACGAACACCCCGGCGACCACGGCGGCGGCGACCACGGCGACGGCCGTGACGATCGCGATGGCGGTGCGCTTGCGCTTGCCGTCCGGCGGCTGCGGACCGCCCGGCGGCATCGGCGGCCCCCACTGCTGGTAGCCCGGCTGCGGACCGCCGGGCTGCTGGTACGGATTCGGCTGCTGAAGACCAGGCTGCTGCTGCCCGGGCTGCTGGTACCCCGGCGGCCGCTGATACGGGTCGGGCTGCTGGTGCCCCGATTGCTGATATCCCGGCTGTTGATATCCCGGTGGCCCGTACCCCGGCTGCTGGTACGGGTTCTGATTCGGGTCCTGCGGGTTCTGCTCGCCCCCGGGCGGCTGCTGTCCTGGCCACATGGCCGATAACGATAGATGGCGGGTGGGAGCGCTGCTACGGCCGTACCCTTCCATCTCTTCCGTGATGTGCTACCGGCTGGTAACTTCACGGCATGTCTGAAACCCCGCCCTCGATCGGCGAGATGCTCACGGCCACCGTGCCGATGGCCCGTACCCTCAACCTCGAATTCGTCGAGACCACCCCCGAGCGCGCGGTGGTCCGCCTGCCCGACCAGGCGGAATTCCACAATCACGTCGCGGGCCCGCACGCGGGCGCCATGTTCACCCTCGGCGAGTCCGCGAGCGGCGCGATCGTCCTCGCGGCCTTCGGCGACCAGCTCTCGCGGGCCGTACCGCTGGCCGTACGGGCCGAGATCGGCTACCGCAAGCTGGCGATGGGGCCGGTCACCGCGACGGCGGAAATCGGCCGTCCCATAGCCGACGTGGTCGCCGGACTCGACGCCGGGGAGCGCCCCGAATTCCCGGTGAACGTGGCGATCACGCGGGAGGACGGCGCCGTCACCGGCGAGATGACCATCGTGTGGACCCTGCGCCCCAACACCTGATCCGCCCGGATCGGGAGCGACCTCTCCCATCCCACGCTCAACCCGAGGCCGTCTGAGCGAGTCCCCTACTCCAGTAGGCTTCCCGGCGTACGCCCACGGGGGCGCGCCGGGCATGACGTGGGAAATTCTGGGAGGAACGGGCGTTGCATATCGACGGGCTACTAGAGACGGTACCCGCGGTCGCGGTGTACCTGCTGGTCGGCGGGGTCATCGGACTGGAGAGCCTGGGCATCCCGCTGCCCGGCGAGATCGTGCTCGTCAGCGCCACGCTGATGGCCGCCACCCAGGACCACATCAACCCGTACGTGCTCGGCGCGTGTGCGGTCGCGGGCGCCATCGTCGGCGACTCCATCGGCTATCTGATCGGCCGCAAGGGCGGCAAACCGCTGCTGGAGTGGCTCGGCCGCAAATTCCCCAAGCACTTCGGGCCCAAGCATGTGGCCACGGCCGAGCGGCAGTTCCAGAAGTGGGGCATGTGGGCCGTCTTCATCGGCCGGTTCATCGCACTGCTGCGGATCTTCGCCGGGCCGCTCGCGGGCGTGCTGAAGATGCCGTACTGGAAGTTCCTGATCGCCAACGTGCTCGGCGGCATCGTCTGGGCGGGCGGCACGGTCGCGGTCATCTACTCCGTCGGCAAGGTCGCCGAGAAGTGGCTCAGCAGCTTCGCCTGGGTGGGCCTGGTCGCGGCGCTCCTCTTCGGCCTCGGCTCGATGCTGGTGATGAAGAAGCGCCAGAAGAAGGCCGAGGAAGCCGAAGAAGCCGCGGAGGCGGCGGCCGCCGCCCACACCACCCCCCACACCGCGACGGTCGTCGCCGGAAACCACCCCAACGCGGGCTTACCATCCCAACGAGGTTTTAGGCCGGAGGCGACCCCCCCGGCTCT
>NZ_JBHVHQ010000620.1:0-5184 GCF_042800135.1 Streptomyces sp. NPDC057654
GGGTGCGCACCCCGGCCCGTACCGATCAGGCATCCTCTTTTCTCTCCTCCGGGTCCAGCACCACCTCCCGCGTGATGCCGATCTCCTTCAGGAACGGCCGGTCGTGGCTCGCGACGATCAGCGCCCCCTCGTACGACTCCAGCGCGCTGACGAGCTGCCGGACGCTCGCCATGTCCAGGTTGTTGGTCGGCTCGTCGAGCAGCAGGAGCTGCGGGGCGGGCTCGGCCAGCATCACGGCGGCCAGCGTCGCGCGGAAGCGTTCGCCGCCGGAGAGCGTCCCGGCCGGCCGGTCCGCGCGGGCGCCCTTGAAGAGGAAGTGCGCGAGGCGGGCGCGGACGCGGTTGTTGGTGGCGCCGGGCGCGAAGCGGGCCACGTTCTCGGCGACGGTCAGCCCGTCGTCGAGGATGTCGAGCCGCTGCGGCAGATAGCGCAGCGGTACGTGGGTGAGCGCCTCGCCCCTCACCGGCGGGAGCTCTCCGGTGATGGTGCGCAGCAGGGTGGTCTTGCCGGCGCCGTTGGGGCCGAGGAGCGCGATCCGTTCGGGGCCTCGGACGTCCAGGTGGGCGCGGGCTCCGCCCCGTACCTCCAATGAGTCGAGAGTCAGCACGCCGCGGCCGGGCGGCACGGCGGTGTAGGGCAGTTCGACGCGGATCTCGTCGTCGTCGCGGACGGCCTCGACGGCCTCGTCCAGCCGGTCCTCGGCCTCCTTGAGTTTCTCGGTGTGCATGATGCGGTGTTTGCCCGCGGAGACCTGGGCCTCGCGCTTGCGCTCGTTCATGACGACCTTCGGTTCGCGCTTGTTCTCGTTCATCTTCTTGCCGTAGCGGACCCGGCGGGCCAGTTTGACGTGGGCCTCGGTCAGCTCCCGCCGCTGGCGCTTCACGTCGGCCTCGGCGACCCGCACCATGCGCTCGGCGGCCTCCTGCTCGGCCGCCAGGGCCCGCTCGTACGCGGAGAGGTTTCCGCCGTACCAGTGGACTTCGCCGCCGCGCAGGTCGGCGATCCGGTCGACCAGTTCGAGCAGTTCGCGGTCGTGGCTGACCACGACCAGGACGCCGGACCAGTCGGCGACGGCGTCGTACAGGCGCTGCCGGGCGCGCAGGTCCAGGTTGTTGGTGGGTTCGTCGAGGAGCAGCACGTCGGGGCGGCTGATCAGCAGGGCCGCGAGCCGCAGCAGCACGGACTCGCCGCCGGAGAGCGCGCCGGTGGTGCGGTCGAGTCCGATGCCGTCCAGGCCGAGCCGGTCGAGGGCGGCGCGGGCGCGCTCCTCGACGTCCCAGTCGTCGCCGACGGCGGTGAAGTGCTCCTCGCTCGCGTCGCCGTTCTCGATGGCGTGCAGCGCGGCGCGGGTTTCGGCGATGCCGAGGGCCGCGTCGACGCGGAGCGAGGTGTCGAGGGTGAGGTTCTGCGGCAGGTAGCCGATCCGTCCGGCGACGCGCACGGCTCCGGCGCCCGGGGTCAGCTCTCCCGCGATCAGCTTCAACAGGGTGGACTTCCCCGCGCCGTTGAGGCCGATGAGCCCGGTGCGGCCGGGGCCGACGGCGAGCTGGAAGTCTTCCAGTACGGGTGTGCCGTCGGGCCAGGCGAAGTCGAGGCCGGTGCAGGAGATGGAGGCTGCCGAAGGGGGCGTATGAGACATACAGGGTCTCCGTGGTGCTCAGTGGTGAAAAGGAATGGGCACAACACGTGGAGACACCACGAGGGTGGGTGGAGGCGGCTCTGTGCCGAGGTCGCACGCACACGTCCGCGCGCCGGAGCGGCGCGATCGGTCGCGGTGTCTCATGACCTCAGTAGAGCAACGGCCTTCTCCCATCAGCGGCGGTAACGTCGGGGACGACGGTAGGACGGCGGGCGCGCGCCTCGCAACGGGTTTTCCCTCGCAACGGGTTTTCCCGCTCGCCGCGCACCGTGGCGCACGCCCTGATCGCGCGGTCCGCCGGTGCGTATCATCTGCCGGATGACCTCGAACAACGCGCGCCGCTCGGCGCCCGCCGCGAGATCGTGCCGGATCACTGTCTGCCGGGGCTGCTGCTGCGGCGACCCGCGCAAGGTGCCCGGCGTCGATCACGCGGGGCAGATAGCCCGGCTGCGCGCGGCGCTCGACGGCGCGGCGCCGGTACGGGCCTCGGAGTGCCTGGACGTGTGCGAGCAGGCCAATGTGATGGTGGTGCAGCCCTCGCCCGCGGGGCGGGCGGCGGGCGGGCGGCCGGTCTGGCTGGGGCTGGTCAACGACGACGGGGCGCTCGCGGACATCGCGGCGTGGGTGCGGGCCGGGGGGCCGGGGGTCGCGGAGCCGCCGGGGGTGCTCGATCTGTACGGGTTCACGGTCTCGCGGCGGGTCGGCAAGGCGCTGGAGGGCTGAGGGCCCGCGCCGTATCCCCGATCAGGGGGCGCGAGTGCACCCCGCCCCGTCCTTTGACCGACCGTGTGGCTCTGGGCATGGTTGACTCTGCGTAGGGTTCCTCCATGACGATGTTTGACGAGCTGCCGCCCTTCGAGCTGGCGTTTCCGGGGCCCCTGCGCGACCAGTTGGTCGCCGCCGTGCTCTCCGGCGCGAAGACCTCCACCACCGGCCTGGTGCGGGAGTACGAGCTCGCCGGCGATCCGCTGCCCGAGGTGGGAGAGCGGTCCGCGGTGATCGACTCGGCCGGACAGCCGGTCGCGGTGATCGAGGTGACGGAGGTACGCGTCGTACCTCTGGGTGAGGTCGACGAGGCGCACGCGCGCGACGAGGGCGAGGGCCACGAGACCGTCGCCGCGTGGCGCGCGGACCACGAGGGCTTCTGGCACAGCCCGCAGATGCGGCAGGCGCTCGGGGACCCGCACTTCACCGTGGACGACGGGACGCCGGTGGTCGCGTGCCGGTTCATGGTCGTGGAGTGCGGGCGGGCGCCCGTGGAGAACGGCGAGCTGTACTACGAGGCCGCGGGCAGCGGCCCGGTGCTGGTGCTGCTGCACGGCGGGATGCTCGACATGGGCATGTGGGACGAGCAGTTCACCCGGCTCGCGCGGTCGGGGCGGCGCGTCATCCGCTACGACGCGCGGGGGCACGGCCGCTCCTCGGTGAGCGACGGCGACTGGTGTGACCACGACGATCTGTACGCGCTCCTGGACCGGTTGCGCGTCGTACGGGCCACCCTCGTCGGGCACTCGTCGGGCGCCCGGATCGCGGTGGACACGGCGATCGCGCACCCCGGCGTCGTGGCGGGGCTGGTGCTGCTCGCGCCGGGACTCAGCGGCAGCGAGATCACCGACCCCTATATCCAGGAGCACCTCCAGGGGCAGGAGAAGTGCTTCGGCGCGCCGGACGGCGCGGAGCGGTTCGTCGAGCACTATCTGCGGATGTGGGTGGACGGCCCGTACCGCGAACCGGAGGCGGTGGACCCGGTGTTGCGCGAGCGGATCTGGGCCACGGCCACGGCGAATGTCACGGCCAATGTCGCGACGCCGACCCTGGGCCGGGCGATCGAGGCCCAGGCGGTGGAGCGGCTGCACGAGATACAGGTGCCGACGGTGGCCCTCATCGGCGAGCTGGACAGCGGGGACGTCGCGGGCAACCTCGCGGACATCGTCTCGGTGGTGCCCGGCGCGCGGGCCGTGGTGGTGCCGGGCGCCGGGCATCTGGTGAGCCTGGAGGGGCGGGCGTCCTTCGAGCAGTCGCTGGACGCGTTCCTGCGGGCGCACCCCTGGGTGTAGAGAGCTCTGCGAGCCCTGGAGCACTACGAACCGTCGGGCGCTACGAGCCCTCGCCGTGGCAGTGGCCGCCCCCGCTCTCCCTCGGCAGGTCGAGGGCGGGGTTGCGGTCGAAGAACCCGGTGGGCCGCAGGGTGAAGCCGCTGTGGTCCACGGGCATGACCGGCCACTCCTCGGGCCGGGGCAGGTGGGTGGGGCCGAAGGTGTGCCAGAGGGTGAGTTCGGTGTTCTCCAGCGACTCGTCGCCGGCGGCCCAGGCCGGCAGCCCCGCGCCGCCGGGGTGCTGGTTGGGGTGGTCGCCCGCGGGGTAGCGGCGGTCCGTACGGTGCCGGGTGACCCACAGGTGTTTCGTCCCGTACGCCATGCGCCGGGCGACGTCGGAGCCGGGCCGCGCGAGGAGCACCGGGCCGGGCTGCGGCACGAGGGTGTACGCGACGGGGCGGCCCATGCGGTTCAGCGAGCCGGGGTTGGTGATCTGCCAGCGCCTGCCGAGCGCGGGGTCCGCGAGCCGCCCGCCGTCCCCGGCGGCGGCGATCGGGGTCGTACGGGCGGTGAAGGCGTTGCCCGCGGGGTTGCCGGGGCCCGCCGGGACCGGCACGACGTCGACCTCCTCGACGGTATTGGCGGGCCCGTCGACGGCGGCGTCGAGCCGTACGCAGAACAGGTGCTGGTGGTACGGGGCCAGCAGCCCCGGCGCGACCTCCGTGCCGTACGGCGAGCCCGCGCCCGGCGTGATGGCCGCGGTCTGCACGATGCCGGTGGACTTGGCCTCGAAGCCGATGGAGCCGTCCTGGTGGAAGTACCAGTAGAAGCCGTAGTCGTAGTTGCCGACGGTCGCGATGAAGGAGACCACGAGGCGGCGGGCGCGGCGGCTCTCGACGGCGTCGCCGTTGAACGTGTCGGTGTGCTTCCAGAGCAGCCCGAAGTCCTCCTCGTGCAGGCAGACGGCGTTGGGCAGGGTGCGCGGGGCGCCGAGGTCGTCGGCGAGCACGGCGTCGAGGTAGCGGATCTCGCCGAGGCAGTCGCAGCCGAGCCGCAGCGCGTTGGCGCTGCGGCCCAGCGCGTACTCCCCCGCGTCGAGGAACGCCACCCAGTTGCGGCTCTCCGCCGCCTCCCCGTACGCGACGGCCATCTCGGCGAGCGAGGCGCGGTGCAGCACGGGCCGCTCGCGGTCGCCGTCGCGGTACGCGATCCGGTGCAGGACCAGGCCCTCGCGGGCGTTGAAGTCGATGCGCAACGACCAGTTCTGCCAGCTGAGCCGGTTGCCGTCGAGGGTGAACGAGGGGCCCTCGGGCTGGGTGATCTCCAGCGGGCGCAGGCCGGTGCGGGCGGGCCCGTTGAACTCGGCCTCGTAGCGCCCGCACTCGGCCGGCACCGGCACCGGGCCGGTGTCGATGATCCGTACGACGCGCCGCTCGACCATGTCGACGTCGGCGACCAGGCCGCCGACCGGGTGCGCCCAGGCGCTGTCGTCCGGCGTGCAGCGCAGCC
>NZ_JBHVHQ010000621.1:0-3602 GCF_042800135.1 Streptomyces sp. NPDC057654
CCCGTTGGCCGTGGACCGGAAGAGGAAGCCGAGCAGCCAGATCACCAGGACCGCCACCGCGACCCACCACAGAACCTTGATCGCGAAACCTGCGCCGAAGAGGATCAGGGCGAGCAGGAGAACGAGAAGAACTGGAACCATTATTCGCACCTCCGGGGCTTCGAGTGCCCCTGGGTGGGCGTTCCATACCCATTCGCACCCGCCCTTTCGCACCGCGGGTTCCCCGGGCCGCCGCCCGGGAGAAGCTCCCCGGAGCGCGTCAGCGGGCGGCGGGCTCGCGCTCGTCGATCCGCACCGACAGGTCGTTGTCCGCCGTGTAGTACGGACCGGCCTGCGCGGGGGCGTGATCGGCGGCGACGGGCCGCACCGGGTAGACGAAGACCGGCTTCTTGTCCGCGATGTCGTCGAGGATGCGGGCGATGCGGACCGGCTCGCCGTCGGCCGGGCGCAGCCACAGGTCCCAGACGTCGAGCCCGCCGCGCCACGCCTCGGCCAGCGGCCCGTACGGCAGGGTGAAGGCGAACTCCTGGCCCTCGGCGGTCGTCGGAACCGTGTGGACCAGGTCGGCGTCGCGCCGGCAGCGGGCCTCGACCACGGCCCCGGCCAGCCACGCCTGCGGGTCCTGGACGCGGTAGAGGACGCCGCGGGCGGTTATGCCGGTGCTCTCGATCTGGATGTCGGCGGCCTCGGCGTGCGGCACGCGGAGCCAGCTGCGCAGCGAGAGGTTGCCGTGCTTGGTCGCGTACGGGATGCGGACGGCGAGCGGCGAGGTGCTCTGGCTCGGTGTGCGGTCGACGAGCGAGCGCAGGTCGTTCAGGCCGGGCACGAGCCGCCGGACGTCATCCTCGCCGCAGGCCACATGGATGTCCCAGCGGCCCTCGGGGAGCGCGACCGTGCTGGGCAGCACGGCCCTGAGCCGTCCGTCGCCGTTGGGCGACAGGGGCAGGCGGACCTCGTCGGAGTCGGCGTCGGCGTCCGCCACGCGGCGGCGCAGGACGAGCGCCGCCGTCCAGTCGCCGGTGGACTCGGGGCGGCCCCAGACGTCGACGTCGAAGGTGAGTCCGCCCGCGGAGTCCGCGATGCAGTCGGCGCGCGGCGGGGCAGACACGATGGTGGGCTCCTCGGGTGGGGTGACGGGGTGGTGACGCGGGGCGGAGGTCGTCATGCGGCTCGCCCCCGTCGCCACGCTGATCTGCCGGCGTCCTTGGTGCGGAACGCGTTGCTCAGCAGGGCGCCGCGGGTGCGGTGCAGCGAGCCGCGCAGCGCGCCGCGGGCCACGAGGTCGCCGAAGAGCGACTCGTAGCGGCCGGCGATGCGTGACGGGTCGAAGCGCTCCGAGCGCGCGAGGGCCTCGCGGCCCATGTGGCGGCGGAGCTCGTCGTCGTTGATGAGGCTCAGCAGTCCGTCGGCGATGGCGTCGACCTTCCCGGTCGGCACGAGGAGACCATCGACGCCGTTCTCGATGATCTCGCCGGGGCCGTGCGGGCAGTCGGTGGAGACCACCGGCAGGCCGCAGCGCATGGCCTCGACGATGGTCATGCCGAAGGATTCGAGGCTGGAGGTGACGGCCGCGACGGAGCCCTTGACCCACTCGGGGTCGAGGGGGTTGGCGGGGCCCATGAGGAAGACGTGGTTGTAGAGGCCGCGCTTGTCGATCTGGGCGCGCAGCTTGGCGCGCTCGGCCCCGGCCCCGTAGATCCGCAGCCGCCAGTCGGGGCGCTGCGCGACGACCTTCTCGAAGGCGCGGATGAGCAGGTCGTACCGCTTGGCGGGGGCGAGCCGGCCGGCCGCGACGACCCACTTCCCGGTCCCGTCGGCGGGGGCGACCGCGGGCGCGGGGATGGAGTTGGGCACGGCCTCGACGCGCACGCCGGGCAGTCTCATGAGCTTGCGGTAGGTCTCGGCGTCGGCCTCGGTCACGGTGGTGACCGCGTCGAGCCGGGGGTAGACGGTGCGCAGGGTGCGCTTGAGCTGCGGCGAGTGGGTGGAGAGCGTCAGGTGCTCCTGGCCGACGCGGACGGGACCGCGGCGGGCCTGCTGGGCGATGTGCACATTGAGGCCGGGGCGGGTGCCGATGACGACATCGCAGTCCAGGGTGCGCAGGTGCTCGGCGATCCGCCGGTCGGTGAGCGCGCTGTACTGCTTGTAGCGGCCTTCCGTGGCGGGGAAGACGGTGGCGGGGCGCTCCTGCTCGGGGTTGTCGCCCTCGTAGGCGGGGCTGTCCTTGCGGAGGTCGACGAGGTGGCGCAGGCGCACACCGCCGCTCGGCGCGAGGATCGGCTCGTCGCGGTGGCGGAACACCGAGACGATCTCCACGTCGTGCTGCTCGGCGAGGGCGCTCGCCAGGTTGTACGTGGTACGGATCGTCCCGCCGATGCCGTACGCATTGTGGATAAGGAATGAAAGGTGCATTCGACCCCGTATGCCGCGGAATTTTCAGCGGACGTTACCACTCGCCCGCCTACCTTGAGATAAGACTGTCGCCCGGCGGCCGAGGTTGACCGTGCTCACCAAGTCGTTCTTGAAGCGATGGGAAATCGGTAGGTGAAACCGGGAACTTTTCACTCTCTCCCGCGCTACGGCCGGTAGGCAAGGAGGGGGACGGTGAAGCAATTGTGGATCATGTCGCCGCCCTCGGTGACCCAGCGCCCCGCACCGCCGCCCGCCCCCTTTTGCCCGTCCCCGGCCCCGTCCCGCCAGCGCGCCACCGACAGGCACGTACGACGGCTCGTGGGCGGCTCGGCCAGGTGCTCGTACGAGACGGGGAGCAGCAGACCGCGCGCCGTATAGGGGGTCCCGCGCTCCATGAAGCGCCGTACGCAGCCGCGGGTGACGGGACCGGAACAGGACGTGGCGGCGTCGGTGAACCACATGGCGGCGGCCCAGCCCTCCAACGCCCACTGCGACAGCGGCGCCTTGTGCGCGTACCGGTCCATGCCCGCCCGGAACGCACGCACTTCCCCATCACCGATCTCGTCGTGATTTCGGCTGGAACCCGTCGCCCACAGAGCGTTACGGCAGCCCGGAGCCCCCTTGTAGTCCTCGCGGACGGACGCCGTCCAGTTCTGCACGTTGGTGACCTTGGCGGTGACCTTCACCCCGGCGGCGTCCATCGCCTCGCACAGCCGCGCGTTGCCGTGGGTGTCCAGCGCGTCGAAGACCAGATCCGTGCCGCGGGCCCGCATGTCCGCGGCGACCGCCCGGAAATTGGGCAGCGCGAAATCCACCTGCTCACCGGTCACGTCGTAGCCCTCCGCCCGAAGTCCACGCGTCACGAGACGGGCGTACGAGGCCGAGGACGCCTGGTTGTAGGAGACGACGGCGGCGGTACGGGCCCCCTGCGCGCGCTTGAAGTAGCGGTAGACCTCCGTACCGCCGTACAGCCGCCCGTCCCAGCCGGGCTCGCCGTCGCGCGGGGCGCTGCTGCCGTAGATGCCGTACAGCCCCGGATAGGTGTCGTACGCGGCCCCGATCGGCTGCCCGCCGATGTCCGGCACACCGGCCGCGCTGACGCGGGGCGCGCCCGCGTAGTCGAGGGCCGTGGTGGCGACGAGCGCGACCACCTTCTCCTGCTCCACCAGCCGCTGCACGCTCTCGTTGTT
>NZ_JBHVHQ010000621.1:3612-5171 GCF_042800135.1 Streptomyces sp. NPDC057654
TCGCAGGTCACGGCCTGAACGGGGCGGCCGGCCAGGCCGCCGGAGGCGTTGAGGCGGGCGAAGTAGGCGCGGGCGCCGTCACGGGGGCCGGTGAAGGCGGAGCCGCCGACGGGGCTGGTGGCGCTGGAGATGATGCCGACTTTGAGGGGCGGTCCGGGGGCGGCGGTGGACCGGTCGTTCCTGTCGTTCCTGTCGGTGAAGTCGCTCTCGGGAAGGCGGCTGCCGCAGGCGGTGACGAGAGCGGTCGCCATGAGGATCGCGAGGATCAGGGCGGGCGCCGACGGGGCGGCGCGGTCAGCAGCCCGGCGCCTTCGGCGCATCGCCGCTCAGCTTCACCAGCGCGCACAGCGTCTTGACCGACACCTTCCAGACCTTGTCCTGGTATACGGACGTACCGGACGCGCCCGGCAGCGCGGTCTGCCCGCTGAGCAGCAGCGCGTACCGCACCTCGGCCTCGGTGGCGGAGGAGAACGTGACGCCCGAGACACGGGCCTTGACCTGGCTGCCGCGCTTGTCGCCGCTGAACGCGAGGAGCAGCGGCTTCAGCTGCCGGCCGTTCTGGAGGAGATCGGCCTTCTCGTCGTTCGTGGTGGCCGGGTCGAAGAACTTCTCCCAGTTCTCCTTCACCTCGCGCCGCGCGGCGGCCTCGTCGGGGGGCCTGGCCCCGGAGGGCGAGGATGGTTCGCCGCTCTCCGCGGAGGGTGGCGAGGAGGCCGACGCCGAGGCGGGCGGGGGCGTCGCCGGCTCCTCCGTACCGCCGGAGTCGTCGCTGCACCCGACGGCCGCGACGAGCACGACCGCCGACGCCAGGACGGCCCGCCGCGCACCGCTTCCACGGACCTTCATCGGCCACCACCACCCGCTGTCGGAGGCTTTCGAGGAGGTTTTCCGGTTGCCTGCCGGTTTCCCCTCACTCGGCATAGTGCATCGGTCGGGCGGTGATGCACAGTCATTACACGGTCAACGGACAGCCATCACGACACGGGGGTCCCGATGCGCACCACGCAATGGACCGGCTGGGCCGCCCTGGCGGGCGGAGCGGTGCTCTGTGCGATCGGCTGGTACGGGATCTCGGGCGAGCGCTTCGCCGAGCGCCAACTCCCCTACCTGGCCTCTTGCACGATTCCGGGCGCGGCCCTGATCGTGGCGGGGGCGATTCTGCTGGCGCGCGGCGAACAGGGAGTGGCTGCGGACCGGGTGGCGGAGCTGCACAGGCTGCTGGTGACGGTGGACGAGGCGAGGCCGCCGGAACCAGCCGAAGCGACCACGGCTCCGGACGACCGGCTGGTGACCGTCCCGGAAGGGACGATGTACCACCGGGCGGACTGCCCGCTGGCGGCGGACGGCCGCGGGGGGCCGATCGCGCCGGAGGCGGCCGGGGCCCTGTCGCCTTGCCCGATATGCGCCCCGCCTCCTCCGAGTTCCTGAGCGGTGGGGACGCGGCCGATGGAATCCCTGAGCTACGAACTCACCCTGGCGGGGCTGGCCGTAGGCAGCGCGGCGGCCCTGACCGGCATCGGGCTGATCGTCACCTACCGGGCGACGGGAGTGCTCAACCT
>NZ_JBHVHQ010000622.1:0-5167 GCF_042800135.1 Streptomyces sp. NPDC057654
GCGGGGCCCCTGGCATGTACGGGGGGGAACAGCGGCGGGCTCTCAGAAGTCATAAAGGGTATGGGAACAGCGGAAACGACAGCAGAACCGGAAACCTCGGTACGGAACGCCCGTGCGGCTCTGGGCGAGGTGGCCTGCCGGTATCGGGCGGACGAGGTACGGCCGGAGGATCTGCCGATGGTCGCCGCCGAGGCGCTCGCGGGCGGCGTGGACTCGCCGACGCTGTGCGAGCTCGCGGGCTGGTCCCGTAACGCCGACGCCCACGACGTACGCGACGCCTTCGAGCTGGCGCTCGCCGAGTGCGGAATCGGGCTGCCCGCGCCCGATGTGGCGCTGCGCCACGCCCTGCGCCGCCGGGCGGCGGACCTCGTCGGCGGCGGCATCGGCCCCGCCGACCTGGCCAGGGAGGACTGGTGCGAGGCGGAGGCGGAGACCGCGGAGGAACGGGCGTTCCTGGCGCTGATCCCGCCGTGCGAGTGCTGTATCGCGTACACGCTGGGGCTCGGCCAGGAGGCGTGGGCGGCCGGGCTGCGGGCCGCCGCGCTCGCCCTGGCCGCCTCCCCGCCGCCGGGCCCCGGCTGCTGACCCGGCGGGCTCCCGCCCGGCTTTCTTAAGGCGCGCTCGGCGCGCGCCTTGCGGCGGGCCAGCAGGGCGGCGCGCCGTTCGTCGAACTTGACCGCCTGGTCGTCGAGGCCGCCCATGTACAGGCCCAGCTCCTCCTGCGCCTTGAGCCCCTCCGGGCCGAGGCCGCCGATGTCGAGGACCTTGAGGTAGCGCAGGACGGGCTGGAGCACGTCGTCGTGGTGGATGCGGAGGTTGTAGATGCCGCCGATGGCCATCTGGGCGGCGGCCCGCTCGAAGCCGGGGATGCCGTGGCCGGGCATGCGGAAGCCGACGACCACGTCCCGTACGGCGCTCATGGTCTGGTCCGGGGCCAGCTCGAACGCCTTCCCGAGCAGGTTGCGGTAGAAGACCATGTGCAGGTTCTCGTCGGTGGCGATACGGGCCAGCATCCGGTCGCAGACCGGGTCGCCGGAGTGGTGCCCGGTGTTGCGGTGCGAGATGCGGGTGGCCAGTTCCTGGAAGGCGACGTAGGCGACCGAGTGCAGCATGCTGTGGCGGTTGTCGGACTCGAACCCCTCCGACATGTGCTGCATGCGGAAGTTCTCCAGCGCGACGGGGTCGACGGCGCGCGAGGCGAGCAGGTAGTCGCGCATGACGATGCCGTGCCGCCCCTCCTCGGCCGTCCAGCGGTGCACCCAGGTGCCCCACGCGCCGTCGCGCCCGAAGAGCGAGGCGATCTCGTGGTGGTAGCTGGGGAGGTTGTCCTCGGTGAGGAGGTTGACGACGAGCGCGGTGCGGCCGATGTCGGTGACCTTCGACTGCTCGACGGCCCATGCCTCGCCGCCCATGATCCCGTCGAAGTCGCGGGCGTCGCTCCACGGCACGTACTCGTGCGGCATCCAGTCCTTCGCGACGCCGAGGTGGCGGTTGAGCTCGGTCTCGACGACTTCTTCCAGCGCGTACAGCAGCTGGCTGTCACTCCACGCGGCCTGGCCGTTGTGGCGGGAGGGGGCGATGGTCACAGCGGGGCTCCAGGGGACGGCTGGGGACGATCGTATGATCGTTACTTACGGGTCCGTAGGTTACGCCACCGTAGGTTAAGCCCGCCATAAACAGCAAGGGCCCCCTCCGCATCAGCGGAGGGGGCCGTTCCGGGGCAGGGGCGGGAGAGCGGTCAACTACGGACCGGCACGGACCAGTTCGGTCGGCGCGTCGGGCGAAAAGAAAAACCGCGCACCCCTGAAGAGGGATGCGCGGCATGCATAAGGCCACGTCGAAGGCGCGGACGGCCATACGGATGTACGTACGGCCGCGGGCGTCACTTCTTGCTGTAGTGCCAGTCCGACTTCTTGGTGCCCACCATGACCAGGCCGGTGATGACCAGGAAGAGGACGATCGGCGCGGCGACATAGAGGCCGAGCGTCTCCATGACGCTGAGGCCCGGACCCGGGTCGTCGCCGTCGTCGCGGACGAGCGCGAAGGCGGGGGACGACATCAGCAGCACCAGTGTCACGCCGGCGGTGATCGTGCCGGCGCGCAGGGCGTTCTTGTTGACCTTGTTGCTCACAGAGCCAAAGTATCGGACGTGCGAAAACCTCGCGCGCTCGGGGTGGCTTGTGGATGGCCGAGGTGGCTTATGGCCGGGAATGGCTACGGAAGCCGAGGGAGCTACCGGAGCTACGGGAGCTACGGGGCCCCCTCTCCCGCCCCCCTGTGCCGCGGAGCGGCGCCCCGCAGCTCGCTCATGAGCGCGTGCAGGCGCGGTGACGCCGCCAGTTCCTCGAAGGAGACCGGCCGGCCGTGCGCGTCGGCGATCGGCAGCCGCCAGTTGGGGTACTGCCGCCACGTCCCCGGCAGGTTCTGCGGGCGCCGGTCGCCCACGGCGTCCGGGAGCCACACCCCGACCATCCGCGCCGGGGTGCGCAGCAGGAAGCGGTGTACGGCCTTGATCGCCGCCTCCTCGTTGCCCGGCCCCTCCGGCAGCAGCCCCAACTGGCCGAGCAGCGCCATCCACTCCGCGACCTCGATCGCGTCCTGGCCGCGCTCCTGCGCGAGCGGCCGGGTCAACAGTCCGAGCCGGTGCCGGAGCTCCACGTGCTCGCCGGTGAGGCGGGCCGCGGTGCTCGGCAGGTCGTGGGTGGTGGCGGTGGCGAGGCAGCCGGCGCGCCACGCCTCGGGGGGCAGCGGCCGCGGCCGCCCACGGGCCCCGGCGCCCCCCGCCGCCTCGGGCGCCACAGGAACCTCTCCCGCCTCGGGCCCGTCACCGGACTCGGCCTCCGCCCCTGCCCCGGCCTCCGCCCCGCCCCCGTAATCACGCTCGAACCACAGCACCGACGTGCCCAGCGCCCCCCGCTCCGCCAGAGCCCGCCGCACGCCCGGCTCCACCGTGCCCAGGTCCTCGCCTATGACGGCCGCGCCCGCGCGGTGCGCCTCCAGGGCGAGAACGCCGAGCATCGCCTCCGCGTCGTAGCGCACGTACGCGCCCTCGGTCGGCTCGCGGCCCGCCGGGACCCACCAGAGCCGGAAGAGGCCCATCACATGGTCGACGCGCAGCGCGCCCGCGTGCCGCAGGATGCCGCGCAGCAGCCCGCGGTAGGGCGCGTAACCGGCGGCGTCCAGGGCGTCCGGGCGCCACGGCGGCAGCCCCCAGTCCTGGCCGCGCGAGTTGAAGGCGTCCGGCGGCGCGCCGATGGACATGCCGGAGGCGAACGCGTCCTGCTGCGCCCAGGCGTCCGCACCGCCCGGATGGACGCCGACCGCCAGGTCGTGTACGAGCCCCACCGGCATCCCCGCGTCGCGCGCGGAGCGCTGGGCGGCGGCGAGCTGCTGGTCGGTGAGCCAGGCCAGCCGGCAGTAGAAGTCGACGCGGTCGAGCAGTTCGCCGCGGGCGCGGGCGGTGCGGGTCGAGCGCGGGTCCCCCAGCCCCTTCGGCCACGCGTGCCAGTCGGCGCCGTACACCTCGGCCAGCGCGCACCACGTGGCGTGGTCGTCCAGGGCCCGGCCCTGCTCGGCGAGGAAGTCGCAGTACGCGGCGCGGCGGCCGGGCGAGAGCGGCACGGCCCGTACGAGCTCCAGGGCCTCCCGCTTGAGCGCCCATACGGCGTCCCGGTCGATGAGCCCGCTGCCGTCGAGCACGGCGGCGCGCAGCACCGCGGCGCGCGCGAGCAGCGCGTCGGCGTCGTCGCGGGCCTGCCCGGCGAGGTGCGCGTACTCCGGCACCGCCTCGACGCGCAGATACACCGGGTCCGGGAAGCGGCGCGAGGAGGGGCGGTACGGCGAGGGTTCGGTGGGCGCACCGGGCACGGCCGCGTGCAACGGGTTGACCTGCACGAAGCCACAGCCGAAGGAGCGGCCGGACCAGGACGCCAGCTCGGCGAGGTCGCCGAGGTCGCCCATGCCCCAGGAGCGCGCGGAGAGCAGGGAGTACAGCTGCACCATGAAGCCGTGGCTGCGGGCGGCGGGCTCGGGCATCCGGTCGGGCACGACGAGGAGCGTGGCGCGGGCGGACCGGCCGTCGGGGGTGTGCGCCCGCAGCACATGGCTGCCGAGCGGCAGCCCGCCGGCGTCGGCGGTGGACTCCCCCGCGTCCGCGCCGCTCCGGCCGTGTCCGTGGAAGAAGGCGGCGCCGTCCCAGGGGAGGCGCTCGCCGCTCTCCGTCTCGACGCTCAGCGCGGTGCCCTCGGGCAGGACGGGCAGCGGCGGCGTCCGCCGTGACGTGGTGGCGCCGGGCGCGACGGGGGCTCGCAGCACCACCGTGGCGGGCAGCAGCCGGCCGCGCTCCGCGAGCGCGTGGTCGTCGAGGGCGGACTGTACGGACCGGGGCGTGGAGGCGTCGACTCCGAGCGCGGCGAGCACCTCGACGATGGTGTCCTCGGACACCCGGACGCCGCGGCCCGGCGAGGTTTCGTAGGACGTGGCGACGCCGTGCAGCTCGGCGAGCCGCGCTCTGGCCACTCAGACCTCCGCGTACTCCATGCCGAGACCGGCGGTGGTGGGCTCGCTGGTGAGCGGCGGCTCGGCGGTGTTCGGGGACTCGCTGGTGAGCGGGGTGGCGTCGGCGAGCGGCGGCTCGCAGGTCAGCGGCGGCTCGACGAACGCACCGGAGCCGTCGAGGCCGGAGTCGGGGCCCGAGACGCCGTCGAACAGGTCGGGCTCCTGCGGGGGCAGGTCGGGTTTGGAGAACCCCGGGATATCGGAGGTGCTGGAGATCGCGGAGAGCAGGAGTTGAGCTGACGCGGCCACACGGGCCTCCTGGAGGTGATGGCAGTGGGACACATTTGCCCTACCCACTCGCGGCGAGGGCAGACGTGTCGAAATGGGGAACGTGCTCCAGGTCACATTACGTTCCCGGCAGGCGATTTCACGGCCGTGCGCCGTAGAGGAAGAAGAGAATGCGGACCAAGTGGACATCTTGGCGGCTTTTTTGCGGTGGGGCGGGTGACGGTGACGAGGGGGTGCGGCCCGCGCGGACGCGGGGCGTACCGCGCCGCTCGGGGGACCAAACCCGTACGGCCGTACGGACACCCGTACGGCCGTATCCCCGCGCCCCTTCCCCGACGATTCCCCGACGATTCCCGATGCCCCCCCGATGACGCCCGATGAC
>NZ_JBHVHQ010000623.1:0-5158 GCF_042800135.1 Streptomyces sp. NPDC057654
AGGGGCGGGCCGGCGGCGGCGACCGCCACCGCCGTGAACACGGCGCCCAGCTCGACCACGTCGCGCCGCCAGTGGTGGCGGCGCCGGGCATTCTTCGCGCAGGTCGTATCACTCATGCCGCCACCCTGGCGGAGAGGTGTTGCGTGATCACGAACGTCCTGTGACCGATGGGTAAAGGATCACGCTGATCCCTTAACCGCCCCTTATTCGCCGTTATCCGCCGACGCCCCGCGAGCCGCCGTCAGCCGCTCTTCCCCGACGAGCGGAGATCGGTGAGGGCGTCCTCCACGCCCCGGTGGAACGTCGGATACGCGTAGATCATGTGCCGCAGTTGGCCGACCGGCACCTCCGCGTGCACCGCCACCGCGAGACCGTACAGCACCTCGCCGCCCATCGGCCCCGCCGACGTCGCCCCCACCAGCACCCCCCGGTCCACGTCCTCGACGACCTTCACCAGGCCGTCGTTGCCCGCCTTGTGGATCCAGCCGCGGGCGGTGGACGGCACCTGGGACAGGCCCGTACGCACCCGCAGCCCCTTGTCGCGCGCCTGCTTCTCGGTCAGCCCCACCGCGCCGATCTCCGGATCGCAGAAGGTCACCCGCGGCAGCGCCCGGTAGTCGGCGGCCGGCCCCGGATCGCCGAGCACCCCGCGGATCGCGATCGCTGCCTCGTACATCGCCACGTGCGTGAACGCGCCGTGCCCCGTCACATCGCCCACGCCCCACAGCCCCGGCGCCGCCAGCAGCTGATCGTCCACCTGGAGCGACCGCGCCGCCGGATCGAGGCCCACCGTCTCCAGCCCCAGCTCCGAGAGGTCGACCCGGCGGCCCGTGGCGACCAGCAGCTGGTCGCCGCTGATCTCCTCGCCGCCCTCCAGCACCACCGTGAACCGGTCACCGCTGTGCCGGACCTCCGTGGCCCGCGCCCCCGTCCGCACGGTCACCCCCTCCGACTCCATCACCCCGGCCAGCAGCCGCCCGGCCTCCGGCTCCTCGTTCGCGATCAGGCCGTCCATCGCCTCGACGATCGTGACGCGCGAGCCGAACCGGGCGAAGACCTGGGCCAGCTCCGCCCCGATCGCACCGCCGCCGAGCACGAGCAGCGTCCTGGGCGGCTCCTTCGCGGCGATCGCGTCCCGGTTCGTCCAGTACGGCACGTCCGCCAGACCCGGCACCGGCGGGATCTGCGGCCGGGTGCCCGTGGCGATCACCACCCCGCGGCGCGCCTCGAACACCTCGCCGCCCGCCGCCACCTTCCCGTGCCCGGCCAGCTTCCCGCGCCCGCGCACCAGCCGGCCGCCCTTGCCCGTGAAGCGGTCGGCCGCCACCTGGTCGTTCCAGTCGGTCGTGGCCTCGTCGCGGATCCGGGCGGCCACCGGCCCCCAGTCGGGTGAGACCTGCGCCGCCCCCGCCATGCCGGGCACCCGTCCCGCCTCGGCCAGCAGGTTCCCGGCCCGGATCATCATCTTGCTGGGCACGCACCCCCAGTACGGGCACTCGCCGCCGACCAGCTCCGCCTCCACGCCCACCACGCTCAGCCCGGCCTCGGCGAGCGTCCCCGCCACGTGCTCGCCGCCCGGCCCCATACCGATCACGACGACATCCACCTGCTCGGCCATTGCACCGCACCTCTCACCCTCGGGACCCGCAAACGGGTTACGCCCCTACCTTGGTGCGTACGGGCGTGTTGGGCCAGCCGGGGGCCGATCGGTCTCGGCCATGAGGCCGGCGCGATCCTGTGGAGGCCGGGCGCGGGAACTGCGCGACCAGCCACGACGGACCCGCGGACGACGCACCGGGCCGGGCGCCGGCCCTCATCGGCGCGGCACTCGGCCCCCGGCCTCGGCTCCAGCCGCCTTCGCTACCCCACGGCCCGTCGCCGCCGGGCGAGTGGCGTCCAGGATGACCCGCACGACCAGCGCCGGATCGTCGTTCATCGGCACATGCCCGCAACCCGGCAGCCGTACCAGCCGGGCCCCCGGAATGGCCCGCTTGGCGCGGACGCCCTGGCGGGGCAGGAGCAGCCGGTCGCCGGCGCCCCAGCCGATGGTGACCGGAACGTCCGGCACATCGTCGCGGAAGACGACGGAACGCCCGGCCGCGAGCGTCGCGTCGAAACCGGCGGCCGCGCGCAGCGCCCTGGTCTCGGCGATCACCGCGTCCGGCGAACGCCGCCCCGGCCGCGCGTAGATGGGGCTGACCAACGCCGCCCGCCCCACCGCCGTACGGGCCAGGCGCGCGACGACCGGATCGGGCAGCAGCCGCGCGCCGCGCCGCATGCCGAGCAGCACCCCGAACGCGTACCGCCGCTCGGCCGGCGACCAGAAGCCGCCGGGGGAGAGCGCGGTGACGGACCGTACGAGCCGGAGCCGGCCCAGTTCCAGGGCGAGCAGCCCGCCGAGCGAATTGCCCACCACGTGCGGCCGGTCCACGCCGAGCGCGGAGAAGAGCGCGTCGAGCGCGGGGGCCACGCCCGCCAGGTCGTACGTGACGCCGTCCGGCAGGGCCGGGGACGCGCCGAACCCCGGCAGGTCGACGGCTATGACGTCGCGTTCGGCGGCGAGTATGCCGCTGACCGGCTGCCATGCCTGCAAGTGGTGGCCGATGCCGTGCAGCAGGACGACGGGGTCCCCGCTGCCCGAGCGTTCGTACGCGACCTCGACCGTGCGCCGGCCGGCCGGCGTCTCGACGGGGTAGGAGATCGTCTCGGTCATGGGGTGGCTCCTCGGCTCCTCGGCCTCCGCGGTCGGCTTCCCGAGACAGGATGTCAGCAATGGTTACCACTGGGTAGACCCCGTGGTCGGCCGGTGAGGGCCGGGCCGCCGCCCCCGATGAGAGCGGGTTCACGTGGACAAGCCCCCGCGGCGTCGGGTGGGATGGGACGGTGAGCTCCAGCGACGCGATGCTCGACACCTTCGAGGCGCATCGGCCCGTACTGGCCGGCGTCGCCTACCGCATGCTCGGCCGCGTGGCCGACGCCGAGGACGTCGTCCAGGACGCGTGGCTGCGCTGGTCCGCCGCCGACCGCGGCGAGGTCCGCGAACCGCGCGCCTTTCTCGTACGGATCACCACCCGGCTCGCCATCGACCGGCTGCGGCAGGTCCAGTCCCGGCGCGAGGCGTACGTCGGGCCGTGGCTGCCCGAGCCGATCGCCACCTCCTATCTGGATTCCGCGGCCACCGTCCCCGACACCGCCGAGCGCGCCGTGCTCGCCGACTCCGTGTCCTTCGCCGTGCTCGTCGTCCTGGAGTCGCTCTCGCCTCTGGAACGCGCGGTGTTCGTCCTGCGCGAGGCGTTCGGCTTCCCGCACGCGGAGATCGCCACCGCTCTCGACCGGACGGAGGCCGCGGTGCGGCAGCTCGCCGGGCGGGCCCGCCGTCATGTCGAGGAGCGCAAGCCGCGCTACGACGTGGACCCGGCCCAGCAGCGCGATCTGACCGAGCGTTTCCTCGCCGCCGCCACCCATGGTGACCTCGCGGGGCTGCTTGAGCTCCTCGCCCCCGACGTGCGGCTCGTCGGCGACAGCGGCGGCAAGGCCAAGGCCCCGCTGCGGGTGATGAACAGCGCCGACAAGGTCGGCCGTTTCCTCGCCGCCGTCGCTCAGGAATCGCTGGGGACGCTGGAGTTCCGCTTCACCGAGGTCAACGGCGCTCCGGCGCTGCTCATCCTGGACGAAGGCCGGCCCGACTCGGTCGTGGCCGTCGGCGTGGCCGACGGCAGGATCACCGACATCTACCTCGTCCGCAACCCGGACAAACTCACCGGCCTCGACTGGTAGACCCACCTCGACGCGGGAAGCGCCCCCCGCTCCGTCACAGTCCGCCCGCCACCCGCAGCACCGCGCCCGTCGTGTACGACGCCTCCGGCGACAGCAGCCAGGCGACCGCGCCCGCGACCTCCGCCGCCTCGCCGGGGCGGCCCGCCGGCACCCGGCCCTCGGTGCGCCACGGCCGCTCGGGGTCGCCCATCGTGGCGTGGATGTCGGTCAGGATCATCCCCGGCTGCACCGAGTTGACCCGGACGCCCTCCGAAGCCAGCTCCCTGGCCAGCCCCACCGTGAGGGCGTCGACCGCGGCCTTGCTCGCCGCGTAGTGCACGTAGTCGCCGGGGCTGCCGGTCGTCGCCCCGGCGGAGGAGATGTTCACCATCGCCCCGCCCTGCCCGCCGTGGCGCGTCGACAGCTCCAGCGCGGCCCGCCGCGCGCACATGATCGCGCCCATCACGTTGACGTCCACGACCCGGCGCATCTCCGCCAGGGGCGTCTCGGTGAACCGGCCCAGCGGGCCCGTGACCCCGGCGTTGTTGACCAGTCCGGTGATCGGCCCGAGGCTCTCCTTCACCGCGTCGAACAGCGCGTCCACCTCGGCCTCGACTCCGGTGTCGGCTCGGACGGCCACGCACGCCGCGCCCTCGGCCCGTACCGCCTCGGCCGTCCGCTCCGCGGCGTCGCGGTCGCGCACGTACCCGATGCCGACAGCGTGCCCGGCGCGCGCCAGCCGTACGGCCACCGCCGCGCCGATGCCGCGGCTGCCGCCCGTGACCACCGTGACCTGCTGCATCCCCGCGCTCCTCACCCTCCGCCGCACACCGGGCGCGGGACGTCGCCCCCGGTCGGTCGCGACGCTACCCGAGGCGACGGAGCGTCATCACGGCAGGCCGGGATCGGGTCAGGTGTGCGGGGTACCGGGCATCAACATCACGTGAACGCTCTGCGGGGCCACTTGTGTGCGCTGTGTGACGGATTGAGGATTGGTCTTGACCAAGGTGGCGTGCCGTCCTATTGTCCGAGTCATACTGCAACAACCTTTAATAAAGAAGCGCGCATAAGTGCCGTCGGGGCGGAGGACAGGGTGGGGACCACGCAACTCGAAACGGTGCCGGAGCCGAAGTACTGGCACCTGAAGACCGTGCTGAGCAACGCGCTCGACTCGGAGTTCGCCGTAGGGGAGATCCTCCCCAACGAGCGCGATCTGGCGGCCCGGTTCGGCGTCGCCAGGGCCACTCTGCGCCAAGCCCTGGAACAGCTCGAACTCGAAGGCAGGCTCCAGCGCCGCCGCGGCGTGGGCACCACCGTCGCCCCGCCCCGCGTGGGCGTGGCCGTCGGCGAGGCCCCGCACGCCTGGCCGGGCTCCGGCGGCGACGCCTGGCAGCCCGTGGAC